>JANOEF010000236.1:0-4755 GCA_031413075.1 Acidobacteriota bacterium
CTACGAAAGCACGCAGCGAGTGCAGGCGGGCGACTTTACTTACCGGATTCCCGTTCGTGGCAGCGATCAGTTGGCTGAACTCGGCCGCAGCTACAACACCGTCAGCGAAGCATACAGCAACCAATTAGCCAAAATTCAAACTAATGATGAAGTTGAGGTAGAAGGAACTGTGCGGGGATTTATAAATTCGAGATTCTCGGTGGCTTTAGAAGATTGTTCAATTAGGTAAGGTTAAAAAATATGAAAACATCCAAATCAGTGACAGATTTTTTTGTTTTTGATCCGAAAAATTCATTTTCCAAACTCGTGGACTGATTCTGTTTCGGTTCGCGCGTAATTGGCAGATATAAATTTTACAAATTTGTCAGATTATTTCTGTTGAAATAAAAGAAGGTTAATATGATGAAAACTAAATTCAGTTTGATTTTATTGGTTTTGCTGACATTAACGAGTGTCAAGAGTTTTGCTCAGGAATTTGTCTTAACGACCACCAAAGCCAATGTCTCCGGCAATCGAGCGATTATTGATTTGCCCGGATTAAACGGTAATTCAGATGCCATCATCCTCATTACCCCGCTATCGTCAACCCAATCGTTAAATTCGCGGACGGTGGGCGTTTTTTATAACGAAAATAAATGGGAAATTTTTAATTTGGATCAGACGGCGATGCCGGTCGGGGCAAAATATAAACTTGAATTTGTGTTACAACCGACTGCCAATCAATTCCTCCACATTGTCACCGATCAAAATATTCGTGGCGAAAATTCCGATATTGATAATCCGGCACTCAATAATAATCCAACCGCCCAATTTAAGATTTCCCTTAACTGGTCTCCCTCTACTCGTGGAGGAGATTATAATCGGTTTGAAACAAAGGTGGGTTACAACCCGGCTTCGGGAAAATGGTATATCGCCAATATTAATGGAAAGGCGATGTATCGAAAGTGGGCTTACAATATTCTCATCACCTCTGAAGGAACAGTAAGCACCATCAGTTCAATTCCGCAGCCAACGCCCCAACCCGCTACCGGAGTTTTGATAACTCCAACTCCGACACCAATTATCACCGCAGCTACCCCGCAGCCGACTCCAATTGCTTCGACCACAAGTTCAACCATCCCGGTTATAAATCCCCCGACAAAATCAATTCAGTTAGCTTTTGACAGTTTGAATGATTTTGTCGAGAAAGGCTTACCCGCCTCAGCCGCTTTGCCAACGGACAATCTTGATCTGGCGGCGATAATAATGGCTCGGCAGATTTCCAAAGGTGATGAACAATCTTTGCCGGTTTTATTAACCGCTTTGCAAACATCCGGCTTTATTGTCATTGATGAAAACGGCAAAGCATTGCTGAAACCTGCCGATGGCAAAGGGCAAGGGTTAGGATTCTATGATTTTGAAGCCGTTGGAGCATTGAAGTTGGCAAATCGCGGAATAAATATTTCGCTCGAAAAAATAGCAAGCGTAATCACAAAAAACACGCCGGAGATTCCGGCTTCGCAGTTGGCGGAATTGATGCTCAAAAACTTGCGAACCCAAGCCGAAAATACCGACAATAAGTTCGTTCGTTTTTGGGCGCGGCTCATCATCGAACTTGGTAAATCTTCCGCCCAGCCGATTGATTTGCTGACCGCTCCGGCAAGTCAGGTCAATCTCAGTATGCTTCAGGCAACCTTACTGACGAGACGGCTGCAAGGTGATTTTTACACCCTCAAAACCAATCAAACAGGAATGATTGAGCCGCCCTTTTCTCAGCGAAATTTATTCGTTTCTGCTGTCTGGAAAACTAAAGATTTACCATTTTTCCGTCCGGTTTCCTATTCTGTAATAAACAATTCGCCTTGTAATTTAACGGGTGATGAAGCTCTGATTCTTGATGCGGCGGCAATTAAAATATCTTTCTGGAACGGCTGGCAAATGAGTCAGTTGGGAGACTCAGCGGGACTCAAAAAACTTGGCTTAGGCTTACAGGGGTCAAATGCTGCCCTGGCGTGGCTCAAACTTGTCGCATCCGTGACAATGATGAAAGGCGAGATTCTCGTCTCCAAGCCGCTCCCGTTAGTTCGGACGAAAAATTCAGATACTCAGGGAATTCTTAATAAACGTCTGATGGTTGCCCGCGTCTGGTCGGAAGTCGGTAAGACTGAAATGCTGAACTGTGTTCGCCCTCTAATCAACGCGGCTACCGGACTCGATTTTAATCTCCCGACCACCGGACCGCTGGCTGATGTCGCTATCGAATGGAATTTTGAAGGTGACAATCAAACTCGCGTTAATGATGCCGCGACCCGTAATACGGAAAAGTTTGTCGTTTTTGAAGCTGAAAAAGGCGCACCCGCTAATCCGCAAAAACAGGTCACGAACAATCTCGGCTTATCAAAAATGTGGCTCGTCGGCGCACCGAAAATTCCCGCTGTCGTTTATCAGACCAACCCAATGAAAGTTGAGAAAAAAGCTGAAGTTCTGGTTGCGGTCACGTTCAAATCCGCGAAAGATGTCAAACAGAATTTGATTGACTTTCTCGGCACGGTCATCAGCGTGGCATCAGCAAAGAAGGCAGATGATCCTTTTGGACTGATAGGACTCATCGGGTCAGCCGCCGAAATCGGCTATCGCGCACCGTTTGTCGCGGCAAGGGTGACAATTCCCGTGACTGACCACGAACCCTGTGACGGTCAATGGCAGGGAACGATTTCCTACACCTATATCTATGATAGTAAGTCAAATAAGATAACTAAACCGCCTCCCGGAGGCTACCCCGGCGGCAAAGGAGCAGGATTCGCCGGCGGTTATGAAAACCAAAATATGACTATTACTCAAAGCGGAACAGTTTCCGTCAATGGTAATGAATTTGTCGGAAATTCTTCGGCAGACGAGACTTTTACTAGGGAACAATTTAGTTCGAGCAAAAACTATTGCCACGGGGGGGCGGGTGGACCCAAAGGACCACTTGTAGCAGCGAGTTCTATAAGTTCTCAAACTCGTTATGGCGGGGGTAATAAGCAGGGTAAAATATCAGGTCAAATTATTCTGAATAAGGATGATTATAAAATTTCAATAAAACCTTTGACTATCCGCGGAATACTTCAATCCAGCAGCGGACAATCAACTTCCGGCGGTTGTGGTTCCCTTCCATCTAAATCATATAGTGGTTCCAGTGAATCGGAATTCGGATCAAACGACTATCTGAGCGGCACTGCCAAATATGAAGCTGATAGAAATATTCTGTCGGGAAGTTTTACCAAGACAGATTCTCATCCCAGCTCAAGCAGCTCACTCGAATACAGGGGGGAAGTCAGCACACTTACAAGTAATACGACCGTCGTGAGAACCACTACTTGGAATTTGCAGCGATGCACTAAGTAAATTATTGTCAGGCATTTTTTCTGCAAGAGGTTGAACTATGAAACTGAAAGAAGGGTCATGAAAAATCAATAAAGTTCTATGAAAGCTCCTCATACTTTCAACCGAAAGATTCTTTTTTCAAAGTCGTGGACTGATTCTGTTCCGCTTTGCGCGTAATGGGCAGGAATAAATTTTACCAAAGGGCAGGTAAGATTTATTTTGTTGAAATAAAAGGAGAAAATATTATGAAATTATCAAAAATTATTTTAGAGCTAATTATCTTAACTGCAATTGGCTTATTCATTCCGCAAACGGGATTTGGTCAGTCGCAAAAGTTAGGAATAGTCAACTTCACGCCGCCGAAAGCTTGGGCTAAAACGCCTAAAAATAATATCGTTGCCTTTACCGACATCAAAACCACGGGTCATTTCTGCATTATTACACTCTACGGCGCGACCAAAGGGACGGGAAATGCCAAAAACGATTTCGCCAGAGAATGGAAGAATTTAGTCGCCGAACCATTTCAGGGGGAAGCCAATCCCCGATACCGAAACAAGTTCTGAAGACGGCTGGACGATAACTGCGGGCGGTTCAATAATTGAGTTTCAGGGCAACAAATCAATGGCTTTTCTCACGGTTTACAGCGGATTTGATAAAACCGTCAGTATTCTCGGAGTTTTTAATGATCCGGCTTATGTAGGTCAATTAACCGCCGTGGTTAGTTCCATAAATATTGAAAAGGTATCCGCCGTGACTTCGCCACCTGTTCAGCCAAATCAAAACCAGCCGCAGATGGAAAACGGCAAACTCGTTATCCCGCTCCCCACCCGACAACTTACTGTCGCTGATCTGGCGGGCGAATGGGGGCAAAACGACGGTATCACCACGACATACGTTGACCGTTATTCCGGCAGTTACGCCGGATATGAGTCGCTTCATTTCACCAACGATATGGCAATCACCAGCAATGGGGGTTTCTCTAATGACCACTTCTCCCTCAAAAACGACGGTAGAAAGATCAGGGAGAAAACATCCGGCACAGTCTCGATCAACGGAAGGGTTTTGAGTATCACGCAAAAAGGCACCGTGTTTTATGTGATTCGCGGATGGTTGGAATTGCCCGATATAACTATTATGGTCATCTGTCAGGTTGAGGAGAGCCGGATTCAGGAGCATTTAGACAATCCTGATAAAGGCTTTAACCTGGACGCAAAATGGGTTCGCAAAAAATAAGCGATTGTCTGTAGTAATTAATCCGTTCAATCCGAAGAACCGTCTGCGACAACTAGCGCCACGAAAAATATGCCCTCCGGAGAATTAGTCAAACAATTTGAAGGCAATGAACTTCGCGCTAATCAGCAAAATCTTGGAAAACGGGTTCGCATTCACGGCAACGTGAACAGCGTCACC
>JANOEF010000237.1:0-12801 GCA_031413075.1 Acidobacteriota bacterium
ATTGATTGGCTGATGTTTGCGATTGTCGCAGGCTTATCGCTCTTTGGGGCGGTGATGGTTTATTCGGCTTCCGCCATGATTTCGCTGGCAAAAACTGCCAATGCTGCGGATGGACCGACTCAATTTCTATATTTTTTCAAACAATTCGGCTTCACTCTGGCCGGATTAGTCGGAATGTATATTTCATCGAAAATTAATTATCGAATTTATAACAATAAAATCATCGTCTATGGCATGGTGGCGGTCACCTGCGTTTTGCTGATCGTGGTTTTCGGTTTTCCGTCCGTCAACGGTGCCCGGCGTTGGATTCGCCTGGCAGGAATGTCAATCCAACCGTCCGAGATCGCCAAAATCGTGCTTCCGATATTTCTGGCTTATTTTTTAACCCAAAACGAAAAGTTGATGGGTGATTTGAAAGCAACAGTTTTGCCGTGCCTCATCGTTCTCGGAGGGATGGTCGGATTGGTCATTATCGAGCCGGATTTAGGCACTTCTATTGTTTTGTGCGCGATCTTTGTGGTGATTTATTTTGCGGCCGGAGCCAAGCTTCTGCACGTTGGGGCAGTTAGTTCTTTGTTGGTCGTGGTCGGTACAATTGCTTTACTGATCGCTCCGTGGCGGATTGCCAGGCTGTTGGCTTTTCTTGACCCGTGTGCGCCGGCCAACCGTGACGGGGCGGGCTATCAAGTTTGTCAATCGCTGATGGGCATCGGGTCAGGCGGAATTATCGGCGAAGGTTTTGCCAAAGGGCAACAAAAACTTTTTTATCTACCCGAACCGCATAACGATTTCATTTTTGCGACCGTTGGCGAGGAATTCGGATTGCTCGGAACTCTTTTGGTCTTGTTAGCCTTCGGGGTGCTTTTGTGGCGCGGAGCGCGGGCCGCCTTGCTGGCTCCCGATAGGTTCGGAATGTTGCTCGGGATTGGAATTATCACGGGTTTAATCGTCCAGGCTTTTTTCAATATCAGTGTGGTGATTTCGATCGTTCCGGCCAAGGGCATTCCGTTACCGTTTATTTCATATGGCGGTTCTTCGATTTTGGTGACGCTTTTTGCCGTTGGAATTCTGCTCAATATTTCGCAGTATGCCGGTTTTGTTTCAATCGGAAGTAAAACGGATGACGAAGTTCAGCCGAAAAGAAAAAGACGCGGTAAACTAGGGCTGAGATGAAAATACTTTTTGCTGCCGGCGGCACCGGCGGACATATCTATCCGGCGATTGCCGTCGCCAAGGAACTGTTGCGGCGCGAGCCGGCGTCCGACATTAAATTTGTTGGGACGAATCGCGGGTTGGAAACCAAACTCGTTCCAAATAATGGTTTTGAACTTTTGACAATTGAATCGGCCGGACTCAAGAGTGTTGGATTAATCGGACAATTAAAGGGGCTCTTGATCTTACCCCGGAGTTTCTGGCAAGCCAGAAAACTGTTGAAAGACTTTAAGCCCGAAGTGGTGGTCGGCGCCGGGGGCTACGTCACCGGACCGGTTTTGTTAATGGCCAGTCTGCTCAAGATTCCGACACTGGTCATGGATTCAAATGCGTTACCGGGTTTTACCAATCGTCAATTGGCCCGGTTTGTTGATAAAGCCGCTTTGACCTTTGAAGAATCGGTTAAATTTTTTCCAGATAAAGGAGTGGTCACGGGCAATCCGGTGCGGAAAGAATTTTTTGAAGTTCAACCGAAGGCGCGCCAGGCTAAAATGAATTTGCTGGTTTTTGGCGGTTCGCAGGGGGCCAGAGCGATAAATCTGGCGATGGTCGAAGCCCTCCGCCATTTGCCGAAAGATAAACTGGAAGTTGTTCACCAAACGGGCGAACACGATTTTGAAAAGATTGAAAGCGGTTATCAAGCCGCCAATTGGCCAGCTCAGATTCGCCGTTACATTACAGATATGGTTTCGGAATTTGCCAAAGCCGATCTGGTGATTTGTCGGGCGGGGGCGACCACTTGCGCCGAGCTGGCGGCCGCCGGCAAGGCGAGTGTGATGATTCCGCTGCCGACTGCGGCTGATGATCATCAACGCAAAAATGCCGAAGCCTTACAAAACGCCGGGGCGGCCAAAATGATTTTGCAAACTGATTTGACGGGTGAGAGTTTAGCCGCAGAAATAGCCAGATTGATAAACGCGCCCGAAAAAATTACTGAAATGGAAAATTCTGCCAGAAAATTGGCTAAAAAAGATGCGGCAGAATTAACCGTAAATATGATTGAGGAGCTAGCGGTCAGCGGTCAGCAGTAGGCAGTCAGCAGTAAGCGGTCAAAAGACCTCTTTACAGCTCACAGCTCACAGCTTACAGCTCACAGCTTACTAAGAAAATGTTTCGTAACGTAAAAAGAGTTCATTTTATTGGCATTGGCGGGATCGGGATGAGTGGTATCGCGGAAGTCCTCTGCAACCTCGGATTTTTGGTTTCGGGCTCAGATTTAAAAAAATCGCGTAATACCGATCGTTTAGAACTGTTCGGCGCCAAAATATACGAAGGTCATGAGGCGGGAAATATTGGTGATGCACAGGTTGTTGTTTATACCTCGGCCGCCAAAGATGATAACCCCGAAATCATCGAAGCCCGTGAACGGAGTATTCCGATTATTCCGCGGGCCGAAATGTTGGCGGAGTTGATGACTCTCAAACCCTACGCCGTAGCGGTGGCGGGGACGCACGGAAAAACTTCGACAACTTCGATGGTGGCTACCATTTTAGGATATGCCGGAGTTGATCCGACGACCGTGGTAGGCGGCGTGGTTGATACGCTCGGATCAAATGCCAGACTCGGACAAAGTGATTGGTTCGTGACCGAAGCCGACGAATCCGACCGTTCATTTTTGATGCTCTATCCGACCGTCGCCGTCGTCACGAATATTGATAAGGAACATATGGAATCCTACAAAGGAATGGAAGATGTCGTCCAATGTTTTACGGATTTTATTAACAAGGTTCCTTTTTTCGGGGCAGCGGTTCTATGTTTGGATGATCCGAATGTGCAACTCATTATCCCGCGTATTAAACGCCGCCGGGTAACTTATGGAATGACTGCTCAGGCAGATGTTTCGGCTTCGGATGTTGTTTATAATGATGGTTTCAGCTCAACGTTTACGGTTCAGAAAGGAAACGAAGTTTTAGGGCAGATAAATTTGCCCGTACCAGGCAAGCATAATGTTTATAATGCTTTAGCGGCAACTGCAGTGGCTTTGGAACTTGATATCGAATTTGAAAAGATTGCCGGGGCCTTTACCACTTTCAAAAATGCCAACCGGCGTTTTCAGCTCAAGGGCGAAGCCAAAGGAATTTCGATTGTTGACGATTACGGACATCATCCGACTGAGATTCTGGCCACTCTCGATGCCGCCAAACGCGGGTCAGTCGGCAAAAGGATCGTGGTGGTTTTTCAACCGCATCGTTACAGCCGGACTAAAGAATTGCTGAGCGAATTTGCGCTTTGTTTTAATAATGCCGATTTGCTGTTTATTACCGATATTTACGCCGCCAGCGAGACACCGATCGAAGGGATTTCGGCAGAGGTTTTGACCGATAATATCAAGCTTTACGGTCATAAAAATGTGAGTTACATCGGTGAGATCGAAACCGCAGTTGAGAAAGTCCTGCCGCAGCTGCGGGAAAATGATCTGCTGATTACGCTCGGGGCGGGAACCGTCACAATTTTGTCGGATAAGTTTTTAGAAGCCTTGAAAAGCTAGCTGTTGGGGGAACTATGGCAACCAGAACACGAACAATCAAACGCCCGACCAAGGTTCAAAATCGCCCGGTCAAAAGGCGCCGGACGGTTATTTCTACCCGAAACAGCAAGAAAAACGGGAACGTTTTCAATGTTTTAGTGCCGTTGACATTTATTTTGATAATTCTATGCGGACTCGGGTTTTTACTTTTCAAAGGCTATCAAACCGTCACCGCTTCATCCTTTTTTGAGGTCAAAAGAGTTGAGGTGCGTGGCGATTCACGGATTTCGCGCGATGACATTGAAAAGATTGTTCGTCAGCGTACGGAGAGACACGGCGTGTGGCATGCGGAGCTTGAGCAAATCAAAGCTGATCTGGAAAAACTGACGATGGTCAGAAAAGCAGTTGTTTCAAGGATTTTGCCAGATGGCATTCTGGTTCAGTTGGATGAACGAATACCGCGGGCAGTGGTGCGCTTGAACGGGCGGGATTTTTGGGTAGATGACGAAGGGGTTGATTTGAGCACAGTTAGCAAAAAAGAAAATCGCCCGCCTTTTGTTCTCCGAGGCTGGGACGAGACAAAATCCGAAAAGGCGCAAAAAGAAAATCAAGAACGAGTCAAAATATTTTTAAGAGCGCAGAATGACTGGCAGTCCAGCGGGCTCAGCAATCGGGTTATTTCTCTAAATCTCAATGACTTACAGGATGCTCAGGTCGCAGTTGAAGATTCGGGTGAAACCGTTTTAATTACCCTCGGGAAAGAGGATTATGGCAAGCGTTTGCAAAAAGCTTTGAGCGTTATTCAAGGCAATGGACAGAGAATTGAATCAATTGTTTCGCACGGTGGAAATGTCGTGGCCACTCAACGGAAAAGCTGATCATTTAAATTTAAGCAATCAATATTGCATGAATTAATTCCGGGTCAAATTGATTGATAAACGATAAATGATAAATGATAAATGATAAATGAAATGATAAATCGAGAAATACAGGCAGTCGGGTTAGACATCGGAACCAGCAAAGTGAGATGCGTCATCGGAGAACTTTCGGACGACGGCGTGATGAGCATTATCGGGTTTGGGCAGAGCGATTCGCGCGGACTTCGGCGCGGGATTGTGACCACTACCGATTGGGTGGTGGAATCGGTTAAAAAAGCGGTCGAAGAGGCCGAGCGGGTGAGCGGAACTGAAATTCAGATGGCGACCATCAATCTGTCGGGCGAGCATTTTCGGGGCGAAAACAAAAACGGAGTGGTGGCAGTAGCAGGGACGGGGCGCGAAATTGGTGACGAAGATGTGGCCCGGGCCATCGAATCAGCGAGCGCCATGTCTTTAGCGGCGGGTTGGGAAATCGTAGATCGTCTGCCGCAGGAATTTATCATTGACGGGCAAGACGGAATTATTGAACCGATCGGGATGACAGGGGCTCGGCTGGAAAGCCGTGTTCACATTATTACAAGTCCCAGTGCGGGCAAGCAGAATGTGGTTAAAGCTATTCATCGGACAGGTTTAGAGATCGAACAGATGATGCTCGAACCTCTCGCGGCAGCCGAAAGCACTTTGACCGACGATGACAAAGAATATGGTTGCGCCATCGTCAATATGGGAGCGGAAGTGACGAGTCTGATGATTTTCGGTCGTGGCGCGGTTCAACACACGGCCGTCTTTCCTTTCGGCGGAATGCACTTTACCAAAGACATTGCGGTTGGGTTGCGGGTCTCTATTCCCGAAGCTGACAAAATTAAACGTCAATACGGCTGTGTCGCTAAGTTTTTACTTCATCCGGAAGAACGACAGGAAATTATTGAGATTACTCCGGTCGGCAGAAACGAAACCCGCCAACTGACCAAAGAAATCTTATGCGATATTATGCAGCCGAGAGCCATTGAACTGCTTCACCATATTGCCGAGGAAGTCCTCAAAACCGGGGCTCAAATTTCCAGCGGAGTGGTTCTCACCGGCGGCTCATCGCTGATTCGCGGAACGGTCGAAATTGCCGAGCAGGTTTTTGATGCCCCGACCCGACTCGGGTTTCCGGAAAAATCAAGTTTTGCAGGTTTAATTGATGAAATTGACAGTCCGGAGTGGGCAGTTGCTTGCGGCTTGGCTCTGTCGTCTTTGCGCTCCCAACTTCGCGAATCATCAGGGGGAAAGTCGCCAGGTCAAAGAGTGGCTCGGTGGTTTGAAAGTTTTCGTGAGAAATTTCGCTGATTTAACCTGAAATTAACTTTTTTGACTAGCTTTTTAGACGCAAATCGTTGTATGCTGTTTCGCCATAGACACAATATCTTGTAAAAACTCGCACAGCGGTCTGTCTTGAATTCTCACAGGTAAACGGGGATAAATACTTAAAAAAGGAACGCAAAATATCAATGAGTAATCTTCAAAACAACACCGGTAGATTAAAAATTTATATTGATGAACCGCCAATCACAGGGGCTAGAATTAAGGTGATTGGAGTCGGGGGAGGCGGGAGCAACGCGGTTAATCGAATGATTGAGGCCGGTATCAAAGGAGTGGAGTTTATTGTCGCCAATACGGATGTCCAAGCTCTGAATAATTCCAAAGCGCCGATCAAAATTCAACTTGGAAGTAAACTGACGCGCGGACTTGGGGCCGGGGCCGACCCCAGTGTCGGCCGTGAGGCCGCTCTGGAAGATCACGAAAAAATTCTCGATGTGCTCGAAGGCTCGGATATGGTTTTCGTGACCACTGGGTTAGGCGGCGGGACGGGAACGGGAGCCGCTCCGATCATTGCCTCGTTAGCTATCGAACTCGGGGCCCTGACGGTAGCCATTGTCACCAAACCTTTCGGAGTGGAAGGCAAAAAAAGAATGTCACAGGCTGAAAAAGGCTTGGCCGAATTACGCGGTTGTGTGGATACTATCATCACTATTCCAAACTCCAAACTGAAAGAAGTCGAAGAAAAAATCACGATTATGGAAGCCTTTCGCCGGGCGGATGATGTTTTGCTGCAAGCCGTGCAGGGCATCAGTGATTTGATCACCGTCCCGGGTATCATCAATCTTGACTTTGCCGACGTTAAATCAGTGATGAAAGGGATGGGCGTGGCCCTCATGGGAATCGGACGTGCCAAAGGTGAAGGCGCGGCCGTCAAAGCCATGAAAGCCGCGATTGATTCAAAACTTCTGGAAGAAAACTCGATCAAAGGGGCGAAAGGCGCGCTGATTAATATTACCGGGACCAAAGATATGCCGCTGGATGAAATCGAAGATGCGATTGCTCTCATTCAAAGCGAGGCGCACGAAGATTCGAACATCATTTTCGGCACAGTTTTCGATGAAGAAAGAGCGGATGAAGTCAAAATTACGGTCATTGCCACCGGGTTTGAAAACCATAGTCAAATGTATATTCCCGAACCCGCGACAGCTCAGGCTCAGGCTGTTTCAGCCTATCAACTCAACCGTCCGAATTTAAGGCAGAACGAAAATGATAAGGATGGAGAGGATTTTGAGGTGCCGACTTTTATGCGCCGACAGGCAGACTAAAAGTAAAATGAAATCTTTGAAAAATGTCCCCGCCGTTTGAGAATTCCAGATTGAAAATTAAAAACTGATCGAACTAAAAACTCTCTGGAGCTAAAAAAAGGAGCGTAAAAGTATGAGTGAAAGAGATTATTACAAAGATAAAAACCAATATTCTCGTCAGCCATATCAAGACGATTTTACGGGAAGAAAAAAAACTCCGCCCGCCGTTGATACCTTTGCCGAAGTTTTTTATTATAAAAAACAGATTGACTCGCATACCCTGATGGTCGCTGTTCTGCAAGATGGCGAAGAAATCGAAGGAACTATTGAGTGGTATGATCGTGAGGTTCTCAAAATAAATCGGAAGGATGCGCCAAATGTTCTTTTGTTAAAACATAACATCAAATATTTGTATAAAGCAGAAGAACGGATAGCTGAAAAAAGCGCAAAGCCCACTAAATCCCAAAAATGACGGGTTCTCAAAATATTGGGGAAAATTATCCCACTCCGCGCATCGGTATTACCATGGGTGATGCCGCCGGTATTGGCCCCGAAATAGTTCTCAAGGCAGTTTTAGATAAAACTATCGGAAAATCATGTTTGCCGATAGTGATTGGCGATGCCGTTCTTTTGCATCAAACAGCCAAAAAATTTGATCTCAAGATTGATTTTGAGGTTCTCCGGACAGGTGATAAAATCCCGCTAAACTCCCAAAAAGTAATTATTTACGATTTGCAGAATGTAAAATGCCCGATTGAATCAGGAATTGAATCAGGGGTGGCGGGAAAAGCCTCAGCTGAATATATCGAAGAGGCGGTCAGACTTTGTCAGTCGAAGCAAATTGATGCCATTTCAACCGCTCCGATTAGTAAAAAAGCCTTAGCTTTAGGCGGCTCTGCTTTTCCCGGTCACACTGAAATGTTAGCCTTTTTGACCGAAACGGAAGAGTTTGCGATGTCGTTTTTTGCCGATAAACTGCGGGTCATCCTCCTTTCGACTCACGTTTCACTGATTGAGGCGATCGGGTTGGTAAAAAAAGACAAACTGGTTGATTTGATAAAATTTACCCATCGGGAATTGTCAAAACTTTTGAAAAAAGAAGTCAAAATCGCGGTTGCAGGTTTGAATCCGCACGCCTCCGAAGGCGGGATGTTCGGTCACGAAGAGGCTTTGGAAATCGTCCCCGCCATTGAATATTGTTGCGGACAGGGAATTGACGTTTCCGGAGCATTTTCACCTGACACTATTTTTTTGCGGGCTTTTCGGGGCGAATTTGATGCGGTTATCTCCTGTTACCACGATCAGGCGACGATTGCGGTTAAATGTTTATCATTTGGCGAGTCGGTAAATGTGACTTTAGGCTTGCCGATTATTCGGACCTCGGTTGATCATGGAACAGCCTTTGACATTGCCGGAAAAGGCGTTGCCGATTGTTCAAGTATGAAAACGGCAATAAAATTAGCGGCCCAGCTCGTTCGCAATTAGTAAAAATAAAAATTTTTTTGTTAAGATGTTATAATTAAAAGGTTTTTAATTATGAGCGAAGAAGTCAAAGCAGAGCCAGAGAAAGAAAAGTCACAAATTTTAATTGCTGATGATGATCCGGCCATACTTCGCCTGGTGAGAGCCATTGTAGAAAAAGAAGGTTATACGGCGGTTACGGCCCGCGACGGGCGAGAAGCCTTTAAGCTCTTGAATGCGGGAGTCCCCTTTGCAGCCGCAATTTTTGACGTGGTCATGCCGTATATTCAAGGAACAGAATTAGTGAGACATATGCAGTCGGAAAAACGGCTGATGCGGATTCCGGTCATTGTGATGACGGCCGAACAAAATCCGCGTCTTTCATCGGATAGCTTTGCGGCCGGGGCCGTGGCATTTTTACCTAAACCCTTTACGACGGCCCAACTGCAAATTATGCTTCAAATGTTTATCAAGAGATGATGGTTTTTCTTGACGTATGGTTTAACGAATGATAGTTTTCAAAGCATAGATTTTTTCGGATAATTCAATTGATAAGTCTTTTGAGAAGGAAAAGTGTCAAAAAACTTGGCCGGATACTGAGCCACGATTTTTGGAAAAAAACTGCGATTCGATTAAGACTTTTACTTTTTACTCAAAGATTTTTAGTGGTTATTAAAAAGGAGCAAAACTCTCGTGTCAAAACGCAAACTACTGCTGGCGGATGATTCGGTTACCATTCAAAAAGTAGTCAATTTAACCTTTGCTGATGAAGGAATTGAGGTCATTGCCTTTGGTGATGGCGATTCGGCGATGGAAAAACTGGCCGAAGTTTCACCTGATTTGGTAATGGTGGATGTCAATATGCCGGGCTTGAACGGCTATCAAATCTGTGAGCGAATCCGACAAGACGAAGTGCTTCGCCATATTCCGGTTATTCTTTTGGTCGGTTCGTTTGAGCCTTTTGACGAGGAAGAATCCAATCGCGTCGGGGCGGATGACTATTTGACCAAGCCGTTTCAATCAATTCGGCAATTGGTTAGCAAAGTAACGGCCTTGCTTAACTCAAATACCGGGAAGCTTCCGGCCGATGACCGGCATTTTGCGGATACGCTGGAGATGGAAAATCCGCAGCCTGAGCTGATGCCGAACCTGATTCCGCCGGTTCAGTTTGAGGACTCGGCGATGGACGATGAGATGATCCAAACCAGTCAAGTGAGTAGTTATACGTTGGATGAATCGTCAAGATTTGAAACCAAGGAACCCGTTCAGGTTGAAACTGATTTAACCAAAACTCAGCCGCTAACTACCGAAGAAATAAAGGGTTTTGGACTGTCGAACGAAGTTGAAGAACCCCTCAAAGACGAAGTCACCCAATTCGTTGCAGAAAATACAACGCCACCGGTTGAGGACGAAATAACCCAAGCGGTTGAGGACGAAATTGCGCAACCGATTGAGGAAGAAATCAGTTCAGCCGAAGAAACTATTGGGGATGGTGATTCAGACATCAGTGCGGTTGAAACTATTGAACCGGCGCCAGTCGCGGAACGGGTTGAAACCATTGAAGAAATGATCGAAACGGCGCCGAAACCGATTGCGGAACTGTTTGAAACCAGTGAAACTATTGCCGAAGAAAAAGTTGAAGTAGCCGCAGAATCATCCGAGCAAACTGTTGAAGAACCGGCAGCAGAAGTTACTGCTCCGGAACAAGTAACTGAAGAGATAGTTGAAGAAGCCGCACAAGAAGTGGCTGCTGCCGAAGAAGTAATCGAATCACCGATTGAAACTGTTACTGAAACCCACGAAGACGTGATGCCGATGCCGGAAGTAGCCTCGATTCTGCAAATAGATGAGGCCAATCCGCTTGAACTTCCTCCGATTGAATCTGATAGTGAAAGTGATGAATCGGAACCTGAATTGGATTCCGCTCCGGCCGCCGTAGGTTTTGCTCACACACCGACTGGAAATACATTTTCGCCTGATTTGATTGAAGCTATTGCTCAAAAAGTTATGGAGAAACTTTCTGAGAAAGCGGTCAAAGAAGTTGCCTGGGAAGTCGTCCCGCAAATGACCGAGATCATTGTCAAAAAAATGGCGGAGGAAAACCTGAAAAAGTAAAAAATTAAATGGTCAAGGTTCACGGTCAAAGGTTAGTTTTTCTTCTGAGATGAAAACTAACCTTTTTTGATTTAGAATCTAAATTATTTACTCATTTACTCATTGGCAGATTGATTAAATTATCAACACCGATGACGAGCTGGAACAACTAAACAATGAAACAAACTGATAACCTGGAAATTGCCAAAGCATATAATCCGAAAGAAGCCGAAAGCACACATTACGGACGTTGGGAAAAACTCGGATTTTTCACACCCGAAATAAACCAAAACCCTAATGCCGAAAAATATTCAATCGTTATTCCTCCACCGAATGTGACCGGTTCGCTCCATATGGGACACGCTCTTCAGCATACCTTGATGGACGTGCTGGTCCGACGGAAACGGATGCAGGGCTTTAAGACGTTATGGCTGCCGGGCACCGATCATGCCGGAATTTCGGTGCAAAGAAAAGTCGTTGAACAGCTTCGCAAAAATGAAAATAAATCTCCGTTGGACATTGGCCGCGAAGAGTTCGTCCGTCGCGCGTGGCGTTGGAAAGAGACTTTTGGCAATACTATTACCGAACAAATGCGGCGCGAAGGAGCAAGTGTGGATTGGTCGCGCCAGCGTTTTACGATGGATGAAAGCCTGTCGCGGGCCGTGCGCGAAGTTTTTTGCACACTTTATGAAGAAGGTTGGATTTATCGCGGGCTGAGAATCGTCAATTGGTGTCCGAAAGATAAAACTGTGTTGTCCGATTTAGAGGTTAAAGAAGAAACCCGCAAAGACGGCAAACTGGTTTATTTGCAATACCCGGTCAAAAATTCTGACCGCAAAATTACGGTTGCCACCACTCGTCCCGAAACGATGCTTGGCGACACCGCGGTGGCCGTTAATCCCAAAGATGAGCGCTACCGGGATGTGATCGGGCAAACGATCGAATTACCGTTGACCAATCGCGAGATTCCAATTATCGCGGACGAATATGTTGATGCCGAATTTGGAACCGGAGCGGTCAAAATCACCCCCGCACATGATCCGAATGATTATCAGGTCGGCGAGCGTCACAAATTACCGCAATTGCTGATAATGAATGACAACGCGACCATGAACGCCGAAGCAGGGGAGGAATTTGAAGGGTTAGACCGTTTTGCGGCGCGCGAGAAAGTTATCCAAGAATTTGAAAAACTCGGACTTTTGGAAAAAATTGAAGATTACGAAATCTCTCTGCCAATCTGTGAACGCTGCAAAACGATTGTCGAGCCGATTTTGTCCGAGCAATGGTTCGTCAAAATGGATGAAATGCGCGAGATGGCTTTGGATTTAATGAAAACCAAAGGGGTTCCGCATTTTTCGCCTGAAGTCCCGCATTCCAAAGTTTATACAAATTGGCTCGAGAACCTCAAAGACTGGACAATCTCGCGCCAACTCTGGTGGGGACATCAAATTCCGGCCTGGTATGACAAAGAGGGAAATGTTTTTGTCGCCAGGACTTACGAAGCAGCCCTCAAAAATTACGAATTACGAATGACGAATGACGAATCATCGGATAATTCACCCTTGACTCAGGATTCAGACGTTCTCGACACCTGGTTTTCGTCCGCTTTGTGGGCGTTTTCAACTTTTGGCTGGAACGGCGAAATTACCGAAACCGAGGATTTGAATACTTTTTGCCCGACCGATGTGCTGGTCACGGGGCGCGACATTATTTTCCTCTGGGTTTCACGGATGATGATGACGACCAAGAAATTTGTGGATAAAACTGCCTTTGAAGATGTCATTATCACCGGAACGGTTCTCGGTAAAGACGGCAAGCCAATGTCGAAATCGCGCGGAAACGGAGTTGATCCGATTGATTTATTCGATAAATTCGGCGTGGATGCGACCCGGATCTATTTGGCCAGTATTGCGACCGGGGCGGATATTCGCTGGAACGATACTTTAATTGAAACCTATCGCAATTTTGCCAACAAAATTTGGAACGCAACCCGGTTTTGTTTGTTAAATTCGGAAGGTGCGGAGGTTAGTCATCAATCTTTAATGCTTGATAAAACGGCTTCTATCGCCGATAAATGGAT
>JANOEF010000238.1:0-1879 GCA_031413075.1 Acidobacteriota bacterium
ATCCAAGCCTTTGATTTTTCCGAAAGATAAATCCAAAGCATAAGCAAAAATCGGATTCAGCAATTTTGCCTGTTGACGGGCACGTTCGATTGGGATGGTGTTGGGTTTAACGACCTCGTCCGGCATTATCCCATTACCACTGTAAACCGGACGACCTAAACTGGTTTTGCTTTCGGTTCCATTGGAAGTTTTTCCACCTTCGCCATTTTCGTTATTGTAATAATCATAAAGATTCCCGTTTGAATAATCTCTTTGAATTAATCGTCCGGAGGGGGTTTCGTATTTGGCCACCACCAAACTTAACATCGAACCCTGATCGAGCGGGAAAGGATAGGCCACTAACCCCTTTCCGAAACTGTTTTCTCCAACTATAATGGCCCGGTCGTGATCTTGCAGAGCCCCGGCTAAAATTTCAGAGGCTGAAGCACTATTTCGGTTAATTAAGATTACTAAGGGCATTTTTTCCGGGTTTGGATTTTCCGAGGGAAGGAATTCTCGAGCCCCGTCGCCCCGCCCTTTTTGTGAGAAAACCACCTGTCCACGGGCTAAAAAGGTGCTTGCGATACGGTAGGTTTGAAAGACCAAACCGCCCGGGTTATTACGCAAGTCAATAACCAACTGGGTCATTCCCTGAACTTTTAATCCCCTCATGGCGACCCGAAATTCATCATAAGTTGTCTGGTGGAAACCAGGCGAAATAGCAATATAGCCTATGGTCGGACGAACCATGTAAGCTTCGGAAACTGAAGGTTGCGGAACAGCATCTCTAGTGATCTCAATCGTTTCACGTTTGCCCGTCCCGTATCTTTCTATTACTATTTTAGCCAGAGTTCCGCGAGGTCCGATCAAATGCAAACGAACATCAAAAAACGGTTTGCCAAGCATCGAAACGCCATTGACCTCAATTATTTTGTCGCCATAACGAAGCCCGGCCCGGTAAGCCGGTGCTCCTTCAAAAGTTGATTTGATGTAGGTTACGACGTTATTTCCGTCTGCATCACGAAGATCACCGATGCTGGCGCCAATCCCAAAATATTGGGAGTTCTGTTCATTTCGGAACTGTTCAGTTTCCTTGGCATCATAATAATTGGAGTGCGGATCAAGCGTGTGAAGCATGCCGTCAATCGAAGATTTAAAAAGTTCATTGTAGTCGAGCTTTTTTCCACCCACAAAATTATCCTGAATAATAGTTAAGGCTTCTGAGATGTCAGATTCAATTTTTTCAACTGTCGTCGGTATCTCGGTTTTGACAGAAACAGGTTTGACAGTTTTAGGAAGGGTTTTAGAGGCCGTTCCTTGGGCAAAAGTTTGGGTTGAAATTAGTAAAAGTAAAACTAAAATTACGGCTGGGTGTTTTTTCACTCGCAAATACTCCTTTTTTCTGATTGCCTTGAATCGCTAAATTCTCAAAAGATGATAACATTCATTGGAGGAAAAAGCGACGAAAAGGGTTGCACGTCTTGGGTAAATTCGCCCAAAATGTTTTATGGTTCATCATAACAAAACAATGAGTAATTTACTTGAAGTCAAAAATTTACAAACCCATTTTCCGACTCGGGCAGGGGTGGTTAAAGCAGTTAATGATGTCAGTTTTTACATCAATGAAGGGGAATTGCTTGGTTTAGTAGGAGAATCGGGATGCGGAAAATCTATTACGGCATTGTCAATTATGCGGCTCATCGCTGACCCCGGCAAAATTGTCGGGGGTTCAATCACTTTCAAGGGAGAAGAATTAACAACTGCGACTTACGAACGGATGCGTGAGATTCGGGGCAACGACATTGCCATGATCTTTCAAGACCCGATGACCTCGCTCAATCCGGTTTTTAAGGTGGGAGAACAGATTGCCGAAGCCTTGCGACTTCACCGAAAATTAGAT
>JANOEF010000239.1:0-2099 GCA_031413075.1 Acidobacteriota bacterium
TGTAGTGCCGACATATTGAGGGCTTGAGACCCAATATGAGACATAACCCCAATTACCAAAATAATCCGGCGCGTATAATACATCATTCCCACCTCCTATTTCACCAAAGCCTAAATTCCAGGGGTCATACCAAAAGTAATCGTTCCAGGTTGGTACATAGACCAGATAATAAGCAACCACATAATGAGTTCCGTTCGTTGTATAGGTCCCATTATGTACCGGGCCAAAAAAATCAAAGCTGAGATTGGCTGGAATTGCATCGGCATAGCCCTGGGTATAACTACTACCGAGGAGGGCAACCCCTGAGCTATTAATTTCGGTAAAACTCCCGGCATTGGCCGGATCGTAATAAATACCGGCACAGTAGTCTAATTCTGTCGAGGTAAAACCATGAACCGAATTTGCAGTTTGCCAACTCAAAGAAGTGAGATAGACATTTCCCTGACATTGAGCGACCGCAGTTGACCAGGATAAAAGGGTAAAAAATAGAAAAATGTTCAAAAAAATAAGTTTTTTCATTTTGCTTGCCCTCCTTTTTGAATTAACTCACCGGTTCCTCTTTGCTTGATCCCGGGCTTAACTTTTTCGTTAATAAATTGGGTAAACCGAATAAATTCAGCAGTTCCTAAGTTTTTTCGCAAATCACTGATTGCATTTAAGGTTATTTCTTTCCGCTGTTTCGCGAGGTCAAATAGCTCTTGCGGCGGAAGTGGCGGCCGTTGCCCGGGTTCAATTTTTCGATTCGGGGTTTGCGCTCTAATTTGATCAATAATTTGTCGAGCCCGATCGTCTAACTTTTTAAGTTCGCGGTTTGCTTGCCCGGCAATTCGGTCCAATGTGCGAGCTTGTTTTTCATCCAATCGAGCCATTTGTTTGTAAAGATTACGCAATTTTTTGCCGTCTTTACCTTTCTCTTGCTCCTCTTTATCTGCTTTTTTATTTAATTCTTCAATATGTTTGAAAATTTGTCGGTAGGTCACTTCATCCGGAATATCCGAAAACAATTCCTTGTTTTCTTGATTGGACTGGTTTCCGTTTTGGGATGGAACTTTCAAATTTTCCGGCATTGGTTTGATCCCTGAGGTTGATGAAATTTCGACCCGGGATTGATTGACTTGGCTGGTGACAATGAGGCTCCCGCCAAGAATTACTGACAAAAGAGTGATGACTAAAACAATGAGGTTACTGTTTCTTCTAATCATTATGCTTTCTCCTCTAAAAAAAAAGTGAAGAATTGAGGACGACCGGACAATTATAAACCGCTGACATCAGCCAATTCTTAAGTAATTGTTGAGTCTCCGAGGCGTTTTGCGTTATGATACGAATGTTATTTGGTCGCATCTGTTGTCCGAAACACGACAGAGGCACTAAAAAAACAAAAAGGCCGGAAAGTTGTTAGCGCAACAATCCGGCTGTTTTATTTAATTTATAATTCTTTTTCTCAGTAGAAAATTGGTGACTCCACACAGAACTCTCCGCTGATCTGGCAGAAGAACTGAATTTCAAAAGCAGTGATGAATTTTGTGAGAAAAACAACATTTTGGGAGTGCTCCGAATTATCAAAATGAGATGAAAACACCTTACACCGATAATTTTTATTTGTCAACGCAATTTTAAAATTTTGACGGAGCCTGACCGACAAATAACGAAATCCCGGTTTCAATCAATCAAAACTCTTTTAGTTGTTCCAAATACCCGGTGAAATTTCGTTTCATTTCGGCTAAACTGTCACCGCCGAATTTTTCTCTCATTGAGTTGGCGAGCACCATAGCCAACATCGCTTCACCAATGACCCCGGCTGCCGGGACGGCTGTCACATCCGAACGTTCAAAGGCGGCCAATTCTTCTTTTTTTGAGTCAATATCGACCGAGCGCAGCATTTTTTTGAGGGTCGCAATCGGCTTCAAGTAACCCCGGACGCGAAGTTCTTCACCGTTCGTGATGCCGCCTTCGAGTCCACCGGCTCGATTTGAAGTGCGCCTAAATTCATCATCAAAAACGATTTCATCATGAACTTCTGATCCGAACCGTTGGGCATTGATGACCCCCTCACCGATTTCGACGGCCTTTACTGCTTGAATAGACATCATGGCCTGGGC
>JANOEF010000240.1:0-4062 GCA_031413075.1 Acidobacteriota bacterium
AAAAATCGGCCGGTTTAGAGGTCGAAAAACTTACCGCTTCAGAAATTCACCGGCTCGAACCGTTTGCGGCACCCGACGTGCTGGAAGGCTTATTTTTCCCGAAGGATTGGCAGCTTGAGAATCGCCAATTGCTCTTCGCTCTGCACAGGTTTTGCCAGTTGAACGGCGTTGAAATAATTGAAAGGTCAGAAATTACCGGGCTCTTGGGTGAAAACGGCAAAATAATCGGGGCCCAAACCAATTCGCAAAAATTTCTGGCCGATTTAGTGATTCTGGCAACAGGAGCGTGGACCTCGCTCATCCAAACAGATGATTTGGTATTGCCCGAGGTAAAACCGATTCGCGGTCAAATGATTGAATTTCAAACGGCGAAACGTCTGTTTTCAAAGGTCATTTACAGCCCGCGCGGCTATCTCATTCCGCGTGCCGATGGACGGATTTTGTCGGGCGCAACCAGCGAAGATGTCGGGTTTGACCAAAGCGTGACTGATTCGGCCAGTAAAATTTTGCGTGCGAGGGCTTTGGAAATTGCGCCAAGTCTTGTAAATTTAGAAATTAGCGAAAGTTGGACGGGACTTCGTCCGTGGGCGTCGGACGGGTTGCCCATTTTGGGAGAATTAGCGGAAAATCTCTTTATTGCCACCGCCCATTACCGCAACGGAATTTTGCTGGCGCCGGTGACGGCCAGAATTTTGGCAGAAAAAATGTTGGAAAATAAAGATTCCGCATATTTCAAAAGTTTTAGCCCAAATCGTTTTCAATGAAGCAGGTCAGCAAAAGTTTGGCGACTTTTTGGAAATCAAGAAAAGTTTGCAAATCGTTGATTACCATTGGTTTTTGGGTTTTCTTCATTGTCCATTGTCCATTGTTAATTGCCCATTGGTGCTTAGTTTTATGCGTTATTTTTTAATCATCAATCTCGTCATCCTGATATTGGTCAATTCCCTGCTCGCCCAATCGGCGCGGGTTAAACCCGAATTGACGGCTCAGGCGGTGTCAACCGTTTCGGATGAATTGAGCGCGGAACAAATGTATTCGGAAGCCAATGATTACGCCAAACTCAAGTTCGCCGAGTTTAACGAAAAGAAGATCAAGTTTAACGAGACACTCCGGCTGCAAACTTTGCAGGAGCAAAAACAGCTGTCCGCTAAATATGCTTCGGTTCTCGCCACCCGGCAAAACCTCGCGGGTCAGGATCTTTACTTTTTGGGAATGCTGCATTGGATTGCCGAAAACAAAGACGGCGCCTTTGAAAAGCTGAAATTGTTTTTGGACGGTAAAAATCTGCCGGACGACAAAGCGCAGATGGCTCGCGGAGTGGTCACGATTGTGGCTTCGCACAAAAAAAATTTTGAACTGGCGGAAAAGTATCTGGCTGATTATTTGACCAACCAACCACTGAAACCCCGTGAACAGAGTCAGATGGAAAACGAACTGGCGGCCGCTTATCTCGAAGCCAAAAATTTCGCGGATGCCGCCCGACATGCCGAAGCAGCCTACTCGATCGTCAAAGCAAATTATTCCGAGACCACCCGTGATCGTTCACTGGCCGAGATTTTGGATCGAGGGCGTAATCTTTTTGATATTTACAGCCAATCCGGAGCGCGCGCGAAAGCCGATGCCACTCTCGCCAATTTAGCCGGGACGGCCGCCGCCCTCAAGTCAAACGGGATTTACTATTTCGCGGTGGATACAAACATCAAATATTTGATTGAAACCGGACGCAAACCCCAAGCCCTGGTTATGTCCGACAATATGAAGGCTCAAATCGAAAAGGACTTCACCGATTTAAGCTTGCGCTCGGATCTCACCAACCGTTTCAAACGGCGCGAAAAACACTACAAATTATTAGGCGACCCCGCCCCCGAATTGGTTGAAATAAATACTTTTTTGCCGGTTGACGCGGCCAGAACTTTAGCCGCTTTGCGCGGAAAAGTGATTTTAATGGATTTTTGGGCGACCTGGTGCGGGCCCTGCTTTGAAACTTTTCCCTATCTTTCGTTAATGCACCAAAACTTGAAAAAAGACGGACTCGAAATTTTGGGAATGACCCGCTTTTATGGAAACGGCGAAGGCGTCGAGATGGACGAAAAGACAGAAATTGAGTTTCTCCAACGCTTTAAAGTCAAACAGCGTTTGCCTTATAGCTTTGTTGTGTCGCAAAATAATACTAATCAAATACTTTACGGAGCCGGGACGCTGCCGACAGCGGTTATCATTGACCGCCGGGGAATTATACGGTATATAGAATCCGGCAGTAATTCAAATCGCGGAGAAGAAATCCAGACATTAGTAGAAAAACTTTTGGCCGAATGAACAGTACTTTTTTAATATCCAAGAAAAAAGAGCCGGGAGACAAGACGCAGACTTTTTATGACCGAATCGCTGATGTTCATAATTTGGCGATGAAAATTAACGGTTATCGGGATTCGGCAGCTAAATATTTCCGCTCCTTGAAACTTGACGTCAAACCGGATTCATTAGTTTTGGATGCGGGATGTGGGACGGGTCTCGCAACTCTCGCTTTTTACAGCGCGGGCTATCGTCCGCGAAAAACTTTTGCGCTCGATCTGTCGTTCAAATCTCTGGAGGTAGCCCAGGAACAATTTGAAAAAGATAAAATCTCAGCCGTTAAAAGAGTTCAACCGATTCAAGGAAATCTGCTTTCACTGCCCTTTGAGGATAGAAAATTCGATTTTGTTTTGACCTGCGGAGCTTTGGAATATGTGCCGTTAGAAGCGGGACTCAGAGAATTGTCGCGGGTTCTGAAAAAAGATGGAATTCTGGTGCTCATTCCCGTCAGACCATCTTTAGTCGGTTCAGTGCTGGAGATTTTATACAATTTCAAAATTCATTCGATCAAAGAAGTACGAAAAGTCTCATCCGAATATTTTAACCTCGTCGGCAATCACAAATTCCCGATGACCGAACCCATCGGTTGGTCAAAAACTATTTTCCTGCTGCAAAAAAAATAATGCACAAAAATGGTCATTTGCCTTTAATTATCGCTCATCGCGGCGCGTCTGCGGTTGCGCCCGAAAACACGCTAGCGGCGTTTCAACGAGCAATCGAAGAGGGCGCCGACGGTCTGGAATTTGATGTCCGTCTCGCCAAAGACGGGGTTCCGATTGTCTTTCACGATGCACAGCTGAGACGAATCGCCAATCGAAATGTGAGCGTCATAAAATTTACCGCCGAAGAGTTACAGACTTTAGATGTCGGAAGCTGGTTTAATCTCAAATATCCCAAAAAAGCCAACGAAAAATTCTCGCGTGAAACCATTCCGACTTTAGAACAGTTTTTAAGCTTTCTGGGCGATTACCGGGGCTTGCTCTATCTTGAACTAAAATGTAAAGAGGCGGAAATTTCGACTTTAGTGAAAAATGTGACGGAAATCGTCAAAAAGTCAAAGTTATTTCCAAATATTATTATCAAAAGTTTTAAGCTCAAGGCCGTCACCGAAACAAATAAAATCCTTCCCGAAGTCCGAACTGCCGCGCTCTTTGCCCCCGAAGTAATGACTATTTTGCGAAAGCAAATTCGGCTCATCGAAAAAGCCCGGGAGTGTCATGCCGACGAACTCTCGCTCCATTTTTCGCTGGCGACCCACAAAATTGTCAAACGGGCAGAAAAACAAGGAATGCCAACTATCATCTGGACAGCTGACCATCCGGTGTGGGTCAAACGGGCCTCAGAAATCGGACTCAAAGCGATTATCACCAACAACCCCGCCCGTCTCCTAGCCAAACGTCACGAACTTTTTAATAAGACTTCGATTTTAATTTGAGCAAGAATCGTCAAACTGAAACTCTGGATATAAGAAACAAGACATTTTTATTTTGTTTTGAGTCCCGCCTTCAGGCGGCTAAACCGCCCAGCTTGCCTGCTGAAGCAGGGACTCAAAACTCTAAAATAAAATGCAATAAGAACTATTAAATCCTAATCATTTTGAAACCTCTTTAATGGCCGCCTCCATTTGCAAATCTCGTCCGGCCAGCAAAGATTCGCGGGTTAACTTAACCTCGATGTCCGGCGACACGCCTTTTCCTTCGATTAAAATCC
>JANOEF010000241.1:0-8129 GCA_031413075.1 Acidobacteriota bacterium
GGTTTCAGACCAGGTGGTGGGCAAGATTCGCGGTCGGGTTGCAACGCGTTACAGCTGGCGTGATCGAAAGATCGATGTGCTGGTCACCCCGGAATGGGCGTAGTCAGGCACGTTGACGCGGGTTATACGGAAGCAATAGAATTTGCGAAGAAGAATGATGTAAAAGTGCCGATGATGAAATAGTTTTAATTGAAGAACGACAAATGTAATTGAAGTTTCCACGATTTGGAGGAATAAAATGAGCAGTTATCCATGCAAAATACACAAAACTTTCGAGATTCCTAATGAGGAAGATGTTCGTAATAATGTTTGAGTTGATTTAACAACCGAACAGCATGAAGATGGAAATTACTATTGTTTGCTTCATTTACCCGATTTACAAAAAAATAAAATTGAATTTAGAAAAATTATTAATGAAAGATTTACGTTGATTGATACAAAACTAAAGGAAATCAACTCGAATGAGCATTCCGAAGATGAAATACTGAATGCTATCAACGAACTCTCATACGATTTTCGATATGCTTTCTTTCCACCGGAAATTCACTTTAATGGAAAGACTTTTAAGGTCTTTGCTGATTTTGGATGGACAACATTCAAATATGTGCTTTTCAACTTTTCTACTTTTGAAAAAGGAGCAAACTTTACTTCAGCAAAATTTACCCAAGATGCAGTTTTTAATAAATCAACCTTCAATTGCGAAATTCGTTTTGACTCGGCAAAATTCATAAAAGAGGCAAATTTTAGCAGAACGACAATAAATAACGACATTCATTTTGATGAATGTGTATTTAAGGGTAAAGCCAACTTTCTTTTAGCGAAGTTTGATTTTGCCAACAAAAAGTCCCGAAGTTTAAGACAGCAAATTTCGGCTCAATCCAGTTTTTCAAAAGCTAAATTTGGTAGAGAGGCAGATTTTCGACATTCTCATTTTTTTTCACAAATTACATTTTTCAAAGCAGAGTTTTCAACCGAAGCATCTTTTCGGTATACAAAATTCTATAATGATACAAATTTCAAATGGATGAAGTTTGCAGGAGATACTTTTTTTGATAAATGTAAATTTCGAGATTTTGTTGATTTCAGTTCATCAATTTTTGCCTCAAATTCAGATGTTTTCTTTCGCAATACAATTTTCTACCAAAATATAGATTTCGGATATGTAACCTTTGCCAGTTTCGTTAAATTTGAGTCTCACAAACGAAGGTCAATTTTTAGCAACGAATCTGTGGTGAATTTTCAAAATGTAAGGAATGAATCCTCCGCTAAAGTAGCTTTCAATCAAGTTGTTTTACGCCCTTGTTGGTTTATAAAGGTAGATTCGACTAATTAAATCATTAAGCCACACCTAAACAACTACGTAATATTAATGGTAATCGAACAAAATCCGAAATCAATCTTCAAAATTACATGTCGTCAATTAGGTGGAAACGCCGAGAATAATAATCGTTTTGAAGAAGCCTCAGATTTTCGACGAATGGCTTCTGAAACAGAATGGCTTGAGAAGAAAGAAAAGATTTCAAATTGGATAAAGAATTTAGTTCCCGAAAGTGAAAAGTTGAAAAGACGTTTTGGCGGCTCGACTGATGAAGAAGATAAACCAATTCCACCAACAAATACTTTTGGTATTTTAAGCAGAAGCGGCGATTTTTTTATTCACGGACTTTATCGAACTACAAGTTTTTACGGAGAAAGTTGGAGTTGGGCTTTAGGTGTTTTGTTATCGCTAATTTTCGTCATCTTTCCAATCATTTACACGCAAGTTAATTTTCTAACTTGCTCAAAAGACAGACCAATTGCCGCGAGTTTAACTATTTGCGAATCGAAAGACGAAGAGATTAGAAAAAACTGCACTTGCAGCACAGACCAAATTACTTTGACAGATGCAATCGTCCAAAGTTTGACAACCGCGACCTTGCAGAATGTTGAATACCGCAAACCGCGAGGAGTTTGGGGCGAAGTTTGGATAATCTTTAATAATTGTTAATGGTTAATTATAAATTGTTAATTTAGGAAAGAAGCAATTCATCATTAACCATTAACAATTAACAATTAACCATTAGAAAAAGTTGGCGATTCGGCGGAAGTTTATGCGGTAGAAATTGGTATGCTAAGATAAAAGCGATGATAAACCTTAAAAATATCAATCTATTTACTGACGAATATGGAATTTCAGTCGTTGAGCAATCAGTTGTGAAAAGATTTGTTGAAAAACATAATATTCCGTTGCAAGAAAGTTTAAATGATTATTTTGACAGCGATATTTTTATTGGAAAACAGATTTTAGAAGTTGAAAATTTTGAGACATTAGAAAATTTTCTCGAAGTTTTAATTCCGCAAGATGACCGTAAATTAAATGGTGCTTTTTTTACGCCGCGTTATGTAGTTGATTTTATTATTAACGAAATTCAGCCGAAGGAAAATGAAACAAATCTTGACCCAAGTTGCGGTTGCGGTGCTTTTCTGATTGGTTTAGTTAAATATTACAAACAAACATTTAATAAACCGATTAAAGAAACTGTGAGAGAAAATATCTTCGGTTCGGATATTCTTGAATATAACATTCGACGGGCAAAACTGCTTTTGACGATTTACGCTTTGCAAAACGGCGAGATTTTAGAGGAAGATGATTTTAATTTGTGGCATCAAGACAGTTTGCAAACTGATTGGCAGAGGCAATTTGATAATATTGTCGGCAATCCGCCGTATGTTAAGTTTCAAGATTTATCTGATGAAAACAGAAAATCTTTGGCGAAAAATTGGCAAACTGTTGAAAACGGCACATTTAATTTGTATTTCGCGTTCTTTGAATTAGGTTATAAACTGCTGAAACCAAAAGGGAAACTCGGTTACATTACACCAAATAATTACTTTACTTCGTTAGCCGGAGAATCTTTGCGGAGATATTTTCAAAATAAAAAATGTGTTACCCGAATTGTTGATTTTAGTCATAAAAAGGTTTTTGACGCACAGACTTACACCGCAATTACATTTCTCGACAAACAGCAAAATGAAGAAATTACTTACGACCGAATCAAAGACAAACAATTACCCGAATCGTTTTTGGCAAATGCGAATGGTTCTTCTAATTCTCTGAAAAACTTGAATGTCAAGAAATGGCGTTTGCTTAAATCAGACGAACAGGAAAACATCCGAATTATCGAAAACATCGGAACACCGATTGGAAATTTATTTGATATATGCGTAGGAATTGCCACGCTTAAAGATGAAGTTTTTTTTGTTGACGGAAATAAGTTGAAAAATAATTATTACGTTAAAACCAATGAACACGGCACATTTGAGATTGAAAAAGCGATAACCAAACCTGTTTATAAAATTTCAGATTTCAAAAATCAAGACGAAGTTTCTCAAAATTCGCGGCGAATAATTTGTCCGTATTCCATTAAAAATGGTAATGCAATTCCATTAACCGAAAATGAATTGAGAAATAAATTTCCGAAATGTTATGAGTATTTGCTTTCCGAAAAAGAAAAACTTGCAACACGCGACAAAGGCAAGGTTATCTACGAACCATTTTTCGTTTGGGGAAGAACTCAGGGAATCGCCAAATTCGGTAAGAAGATTTTGACTCCGACATTTAGCAAGTTTCCGAGATTCCTTTTCGTTGAAGAAGAAACATCATATTTCACAAATGGTTACGGCATTTATTTCAAACAAGATGAAAGCCCATTATTTTCGAGTTTTTCAAATCCGCTAATGATTATTGAAAATATTGATGTCGTGCAGAAAATCTTAAATTCTGATGTGATGCACTATTATATTAGCAAAACGAGCGTTGCAATCGAAGGCGGTTATCCATGTTATCAAAAGAATTTTATTGAAAAATTTACAATTCCTGAATTTAATGAAAATGAAATAACAGAACTTCGAGAAATAGAATCGTCCGAAGAAATCAGTTCTTTTGTAAGTCAAAAATACGGCTTAAATATCAGAGTAAATTAGGAAATCTTGCCCGATAAGTTTCGAGTAATGAAGGAATTAATTGGTCAAAAGTTAAATTTGCGATTGAAGCAGTCGATTCTCGCCCTAAAAGTTCCGTCAATTTCTCATCAGAGTCGTAAATTGTTGGAATTGGCTCACGAAAATCTACAATCAAAAGACAAACTTTTTCATATTTATAGTGGTCGGTTTGTGTATCAATTCTTTCTGAAATTGCATTAAAAGCATTTAAGTAACTTTCAATTTTCACTCTGGTTTGATTCACATTATATTCGTGAGTTGGAATTAGATAAACTTCACCCAAACACATTCTTGGACAACGAAGATGTAGATTCAAAGATTCAGCAAAGTTCCTTTCATAAAGTGTATCAACATTATTACCAAGACTGCTCAATTGACTACGAGCATTTATTGCTAAAATTCTTTCTGTAGCAAAATGCCCAAATCTATCATATTTCCCTTTATGCAATCCGTTTGTTATTAACTCTCCATTTTCTTGTATGTTGGGCGGAATTACTATAATATCTTGCGTTTTCTTCTTTAAATACCCTGAAAGTTTTATTTCATTGTTTGCACCAATTGGCGGGAAAATAAAATCCGCATTGATACCATTTTGGATAATCGCAGACTTTATTGCCTCGTGAACAGGACGGATTAGCTTTTGTGAGCAAATGAGAGATTTTCTGGCTTGAAGACTTATTGCAGTAGCTTCCTCAATCTTTTGCTTTATTTGGTTTACTGCTTCCTGTATTGTTGGCATATTAATTGAAAGTTTCTTGATTGAAAAAATCTTTGAGGGAAACTTCCAAAGCAATAGCAATTTTTTCGACATTCACTATCGAAATGTTACGTTTTCCATTTTCGACGCTATTGATATAAGTTCTGTCCAAATCTGCTAAAAGAGCCAATGCTTCTTGGCTAACTCCTTTATCTTTGCGAAGTTCTTTTATACGCAGACCGATTTTAGATTTTATTTCCACACCCAATTATGTGTATAATGTGGACTATAAAACAACGGATTATGAGTCACGTTTAAGAGATTGTTTTGAGAAGTATTTAAGGAAAAAACAACCGCGACCTTGCAGAATGTTGAATACCGCAAACCGCGAGGAGTTTGGGGCAAACTTTGGATAATCTTTAATAATTGTTAATGGTTAATTATAAATTGTTAATTTAGGAAAGAAGCAATTCATCATTAACCATTAACAATTAACCATTAACCATTAGAAAAAGTTGGCGATTCGGCGGAAGTTTATGCGGTGACAGTTAGCAGTTATTAGTCAACAATCATCGGTTATCAAAATAGTTGTGATAAAATTTAAGCTGTGAGGTGATTTTTATGACAGTTGAAGAAGTTTTGCTTGAAAAAGTTAAAGTGCTTCCGATGAATCGAAAGCAAGAAGTGCTGGATTTTGCGGAGTTTTTGGAAGAAAAAGAAGCCAAACCGCAACCGCGTCGGAGTATGTATGGAATTTTGGCAGATTTAAATATTAACATTACCGAAGAAGACATTGCCGAAGCTCGAAAGGAGATGTGGGGAAATTTTCCGCGCGAACATTTTTTTGATGAGGACGCAAAATAATGGATTGCGTAACCGACACTCACGCTTTGATTTGGTATTTGTATGCGATGCCCGAACTTTCCGCCGATGCCAAAACATATATGGATAATGTTGCGGCTTTCGGCGGTTATATTTTTGTTCCCACGATTTCGTTTGTTGAAATAACCTATCTTGCTGAAAAAGGACGACTTGGAGCAAATGTGTTGCCAAGAATCAATTCGGCAATTCAAACGCCGAATAATGTTCTGAAACCAATTGAATTAACTCATCAAATTACAGTTTCGCTGTCACAAATTCCACGCCTGACTGTTCCCGATATGCCCGACCGAATTATTGCCGCAACTGCCTTGCATTTGAATTTACCGTTGATAACCAAAGATCATAAAATTCAAGCCTTGCAAAATATTCAAACAATTTGGTAGAGATATTCGCACCGTTGCAAGCGGCGTTGCTGGCGTTGGCGATTCGGCGGAAGTTTATGAGATGACAGTTATCAGTCAACAGTTATCAGTTATCAATTTAGTTATCGTAACCTAAAGTGAATAATACACATTCTTCGATTTCGGCAATTACAGCATCATTCAATTTCCCTAACTTTTTCGTCAATCTTGTTTTGTCTAAAACTCGTAATTGATGGCAAAGTGCAACAGAATCGTTCGTCAAACCGCCTTCGCTTGCGGAAACTTGGACACACGAAGGCAATGATGCACGGCGTAAATTTGTGGTGAACGGAATTGTGAGAACTGTGGTTGTGAAGCGGTTGATTGAATCGGTTTGAAATATCAAAACAGGTCGAATTCCGGCTTGTTCCGAACCGCGAACGGGATTGATGTCGGCAAGCCAAACTTCGCCGCGTGAGACAATCATTTTTTCGCGTCCTCAAGGTTTAGATTTTCTGCGTATTCAGCTAAACCGCTCTCGGAAAGTTCGCGGTCTTCATCGCCAAACTCTTGGTATAACTTGGCAATTTCAGATTCATCAAACTGTCGTGGACGTTTAGATTTTTCTTTGAATTTCAGATAATCCAAAAACTCGGCAACTTGCCGAAGTTGAACATCATTCAAATTGATAATGTCAGAACTAACTTTTTCTTTCGTAATTACCATGTGTTCATTTTACATCTAACTTTATTATTTAGACAATAGCTTTGAAATAAAAATCTCGACTTGGGGCGAACTTTGGATAATCCTGGAAAAGATATTCGCTCCATCACGGCGGCGGAGTCGGCATCGGCTATTCGCTCCACGCCGGACAAGTAATCGTCGCCGACGGAACCACTGAAGCGGCTCGGAGAATTGAAAGAGTCTTGACCACCGACCCGGGAATGGGTGTAGTTCGCCACGTTGACGCGGGTTATGATGAGGCGATTGAATTTGCTGGAAAGAATGATGTTAAAATACCGATGGTGAAAAAATAAGATTATGACAAAGCTAAAATTTGATTTGCTTGATGATGAATCTGCAATGGAAACAATTGAAACGGTAGCGAAATTGGCGAATGAAAACAATATTGATTGGGCTTTGGCTGGTGGATTGGCGGTTATTCTCTATGGAAGTGATAGATTGACTAAAGACGTTGATATTATTGCTACCAAAACTCTTCCATTACAAAATGAGGGGTTATTGATGCAAGGCGGTGAGCGTTATCACATCCAAACCAGCAAAAGAGAAGTTGCGGTTGATTGGATCACAAGAAATGACGAAGCTAAAAAATTTTATCAGCAAGCCTTAAAAGATGCAGTAATGATTCAAGAAACACCAATTCTCACGCCCGAATGGTTAGTGATTTTGAAATATATTGCTGGACGTTTCAAAGACCAGGAAGATGGCGTTTTTCTTTTAAGCAAAAATGGCTTGGTCAATCGAAATAAAATCAAAGAAATGATTATTAACATCGGAAGCGTTGAAACCTGGGCGGCATTCAAGTCAGGTTTAGAGCGTTGGTATGACCTCGCCGATGGTAAAACGGCAGCAATCAAACCAGGATATATTGACTCGTAACTTCTATTCTGATAACGGCAAACCCCAAACTAGAGTTTTGACCGCGGACTCCGGAATGGGCGTAGTCAAACACGTTGACGCGGAGTATAATGAGGCGATTGATTTTGCGAGGGAGAATAGTGTTAAAGTGCCGATGTAAACTGAACGTGGGCTGCCAGCCTGCGTGTGTAAAATTAAGAGACGCAGGCTAGCAGCCCGCGTTCCGAAAGAAGATGAACAAAAACTCTCCAAGAGGTTGGTATTCCAGAGGCTATTTACCGCATTTCGACGGCAGCGAAGTGAACCAGTTTCTCACATATCGCCTCGCGGACTCGTTGCCGCAAAAGGTTTTGGCGAAACTTCAAATTCAAGTGGAACAAAAGATTATCACGGATCGTGAAATGCTTATAAACGTTGAAAAATATTTGGATCAAGGCGTTGGAAATTGCTATTTGAGTAACCCGAAGGTCGCCGAAATTGTTGAGGAAAACTTGCTCCGTTTTGCTGATGTAAAATACAAACTTCACGCCTGGGTAATTATGCCGAATCACCTGACATCAGGACACTTTCTTGTAACACCTTGTATTGTTTGAGTTTATTCAACCGACACAATCAATTTCAGCAAATTC
>JANOEF010000242.1:0-1868 GCA_031413075.1 Acidobacteriota bacterium
CCACGATTTATCATCGGGCGTGATACCCGGGAATCCGGAATCTGGATTAAAAAAGCCTTTTTCAAAGGTGCGATGGCTGGGGGTGCCCAATGTGAATCGGCGGAAGTAATCACCACTCCGGGGGTAGCTTTTTTGACTAAACAGTTCGAGTTTGACGCCGGAATCGTCATCAGCGCATCGCATAATCCATTTCAGGACAACGGGATCAAGATTTTCTCGCCTACCGGCCAAAAGATTGATGAAGCGACTGAGCGCGAAATCGAACAGGATATTTTTGAGAATCGAATGGCAGAAGTTGAGGCCGGGGCGGCTCCGGTAGATTCAACTAAATTTCACCAATATCAGAATGCTTATTTAGATTATTTGGCCGGTGAGTTTGAAAATTTACGGCTGGAAAACTTTAAAATAGTCGTTGACTGTGCCAACGGGGCCAGTTCAAATCTAGCCCCCCAACTTTTTGCCCGATTCGGAGCAGAAGTCGTGGCTGTCCATCACGAGCCAGATGGGAAGAATATTAACGCTGATTGCGGTTCGACCCATATTGAGAATCTGTTATCAAAAGTGATTGCCGAACAGGCGAATTTCGGAGTCGCTTTTGATGGAGATGCAGACCGCGCGCTCTTCATTGACGAAAGAGGAAATTTGGTTGATGGGGATGCGACATTATGGGCCATGGCTCAACTTTTGCAATCTCAGAACAAACTCAATAAAAATACCGTGGTCGCTACGGTGATGAGTAATATTGGTTTAGAAGTCGCGCTAAACTCCCGCCGGATCAACCTGATACGGACGTCTGTCGGCGATAAATATGTTTTACAAGCATTGCTTGAAACTGATTGTTCAGTTGGTGGTGAACAATCAGGACACATTATTTTTCCGGAAAAAAGTTTGGTTGGCGATGGAATGATGACTGCCCTCTTTTTACTGGAAACATTGTTTGAGTCAGGCCAAAGTCTCTCTCAAATAACCTCTGGGTTTAAGCGGTTTCCGCAGATTCTAGTAAATGTTAAAGTTAAAGATAAACGCCCTTTTGGCGAGGTGCAGAAAATTGTCGAAGCTTCACAGCAGCTTGAATCCCAATTAGGGGCCAAGGGACGGCTTTTGCTGAGATATTCAGGAACAGAAAATCTGGCCCGGGTGATGATCGAAGGCGAAAATCAAACCGAGATTGAAGCCCAGGCAAATTGGCTGGCAGATATTATCAGAGAGGAGTTAAACTAAATGTTTGTAGCGTTTTACCGATGGCGAATCAAGCCGGCTTATGAACAACAATTTATCGAGGCGTGGGCGGAAGTTACCGACTATTTTCTCCAAAACTGGGATTCGCTTGGCTCACGTTTGCATCGCGGAAATGACGGACTTTACTATGCATATGCACAATGGAAATTTGCTGCAGACCGCGAAAATGCCTTTGAAAATGCTCTTGAACTGGAAGCCAGTGCCAAAATGGCTGAAGCCATTGAGGAACGTCTGGAACCAATTATTTTGGAAACTTTGTCGGATTTTTTGATTACATCCGAAAATAAAAAATAGTTTAGGGTAAAGGAAGGCTTGCGTTTTACAGAAAAAAAGGTGTATATTCATTTCAATTGAGACGTTTGGTGAAACCATCGTCTCTAGTGGTCGCTGGGGTGAGGACGGTGACTACGGATTGGCAGAAGCGGTACACTTCCACGTTGCTACTTCTGCTTTAATTATTTTAAACTCCAAAGTTTTATCTCTGACTTCCGCCAAAAATAGCACAATCCCAATATTTACGGTAAATTTATTCAATGGTCGAAATCGTTGAAATATCACTGGAACAAAGTCCGCATCAGTATCAAATCACGATAGGCCATGATTTGTTAAACGAAGCCGGGAACTGGGCC
>JANOEF010000243.1:0-1993 GCA_031413075.1 Acidobacteriota bacterium
GAAACCGCCGGACACGTAAGTACATCCGGTGGTGTGAGAGGACAACAAAGATAAGTCTAAATCACTTATCTTTGTTTCCTACTCGATTATCCAACGCGCGTATTTTGCTCCTCGATAATGCGTTTTCAAATCATTTATTCCTACCAATTTTTCTTCGCTGTTTTTTAACAATTTGGCACTCAAATTGACCATCAAAAATGATAAATTGACCGCATTTTCCACTCCTCTTTGAGTCGTGTTCATAAAATCTTCTAACCCAAAGTGTTGTTTCGCGTCTCGGAAATTGAATTCTATCTGAAATCTCAACGAGTAATATTCGATCAACTTTTCCCATTCCAATTTCTCATCGCTGCTGAATAGAATCACATATCCCACTTTCCGTTTTTTCAAGTCCGTTTTGACTATCACCACCACATTTAGCGGCATCCCAAAACTTTTGTGCAAGAATACTCCTTGATAATAATTGACGATAATTTGACCTTCCACTTCTGTTTTCTTCAAATATTTGATGGGCATCGCTTCATAGTGCAGTTGCTCGCCATACTTTCTGTGCGCTCCTTTCGGCTTTTGTTTGCCTTCATATTTTTCAAATAACGGGGAGTCGCGTCTCAACTTGGAAATCAAATGCAACTTGTTTTCTAATGCCATCAAAACGGCAAGATTCAAGCCCAAAATGTCCATCTAGTGCCAGATATTTGACTTTCACAAAGACTCGTAATACTTGAACCAATTTCGCCAGTAACTCGTTAATTCTCAACAACTCCGCCGAAAGATTTAACTCATTTTTATTCTTGTTCAAGACTCCTTTGGGTCTCCCTTTGAGTTTTTTCGACGGCTCTTTCTTTTTACTTTTTCTCGCCTTTTTTCGCGGTTTTTTGGTTGCTTTTTCCGCCTTGCTTCGCACCGTTTGCTTGACACATAACGGATACGCCCTCCGTTTAACCACATCCACCAACGAAAATACAAAAAACTCCAAACTCTTGACCACACAACCTAAAACACCGGAAAAGAAACGTCCAATGCCATGGGTAATTGAGCCGGATTTGGTGACAGTAGTGGCATCGCCCACAAAAATATGTTCGTGAGAAGCCTCAAATAAATGAGTCTGGACAAACTTGACCAGCAAATCCAGCCACGGCAATTCGGTGGCAAAAAAGCGTTGGAAGGTGCGATAACTGCCACCCTCTTCAGTCCAACGGGAAATTCCTCTCATCGTGAATCGCCCGGTCATTGAGAAAATAGCTTGAGCAATAATTGATAATTGCCCCAGCGAAGTAGTGTTGAGAAGTGGTGAACAGCACACCAATAATGTTAATATTTCCAATGAAATGAACGGGTTTTTTAGTGTTTAATTTGTCAAAAATAAATCTACTAAAAGACTCGTTTCATTTCATCTCTTCATTTCAAATTTTCAAATATCTTTTGGCGAAGGTATTGAATAATTTGACTACATTTAATAAAACCACTCCATTTTTTTTATTATGTTTGAACTAATTTTTCTCCTAATTGCGCGTAATGTGCAGAAGTAAATTTTACAAATATGTGAAATTTCTTCGGTTGAAGGAAAAGGAGAAAATATTATGAAAACATCGAAAATTATTACAGGTTTATTTTTTTTAATGACGCTAATTGCAATTAACGTCTCGGCACAGAAACAAGGCGACAAAGTTCCAAAACCGCCGCCATGCACGACAAATGCTACCCAAATCTATTTTGTCGCTTCAGGGCAATCGGTCAAAGAAGTTCATCCCGGCAGCAATGGCGGCAACGGCTATCAACTGAATATTTTGGGGACAAATGTTGACAAGTTTGAAGTTATCCAAGAAAAGTATATGACTTCGCTTTCGATAATACCCAATTATACCAACAGCACGGCGGCAAAATGGTCAATCTACTTTGCCCCGAATATGGGACGCGAGATTTCCACAATCAGAATGAGAAGCAAATGCGGCACCGGTGAAATCAGAACGTATCAATTGACCGAAAGCGTCAC
>JANOEF010000244.1:0-8905 GCA_031413075.1 Acidobacteriota bacterium
CTTATGGTCTTTGAAAATTAAATTCGACAATTAGTTGTTTTCTCTCGAATCAACGAGAGTGTTTCTCCGTAGAGTTTTGAATTCTTGGTTAAACCGATGTATTGCAACAGGGCGGCGGATTCTTGCTTGAATTGATTGAGAAATTCTTTGATTTCTTCTTTCAATTTATCCCAATCATCCGCTTTTCTATGCAAATGGATTACTTTTTGTTTGAGCCATCGCCAGAGCTTTTCGATTGGATTGCACCACGAAGCGTAGGTTGGCAACGGCACAATCTGAATCGGCAACTTTTCCTTTTTATATTGTTTGCCAACGACCTTTTCCCACGATGGTGGTGTTTTTAACTCAAAGCCGGTTTCTTGCTCGACCAATGCATTCAAGACTGTCGGGTGAAAATGCACCGGCCAGTTGTCTTCGATCAAGTAGATAACTTCGGCTGCGGGGTAATCTGCTCTGATTTGCTGATAGAGTTTTATTAGCTGCTCAACTCCGCATTTGCTTGCCAGAACATAGCTCACTTGCCCACTCAGAGCATTAACCACGCCGCCGATCCGTCCGCTGGTGTTACTGCGATGTGAACGATGTGCCAGTGGTTGAATAGTGGCACCTTTGCGAACGTAATCGTTGGCTAGTTCTGGTTGCCGATAGAAGGTTACTTCATCGGTAAAAAAGACCACTATCCGCCCATTGGAGTTAATCGCCAGTTCCAACACTTTGACAATCTCCAAGAGTTTCTCCAAATACTTGGCATCGGGCGAAACGACCACTTCACGCCCTCTTTTCCAAGCAATCTTGGCTCGTTCCAAGTGTCGCCAAACACCCGATAAACTCAACGGAGAAAGCCACGAAAGTGAATCGCGCAAAGCCGCCAGCGTCCAGCGGACTTGCTTAAAACCGAAGTTCTCTGGCGATTGCGAAACCGTGTGGTGTAACTGTTCAGTGGCTTGGTCAGATTCAAGTTGAGGGGGAAAAAGCGGGCTTTCTCCCACGCCCGCTCGCAATCGCCAGACCTTTGACTCCTTGAGTTTCATAACGCCGAAACCAAGTAGAAACAGTTTCTCGGTGACGTTTTTGCAACAAACCGTGTTGAGCAATATCAGTTGCTGTCTGCTTATTCGCCAATTTCAAAATAGCACTCGCCCGTTCCCTTAAATAAGGCTTCGGTGAATGCCTTTGCAAGTCTTCAAGTTCGACTTGCTGTCCTTTAGATAGTGCTGGAATCATTCTTTTTGGCATAAAAACCACCTCCACCTTATATAAATGACGAATATGGCATTTATTGTCGGATTTAATTTTCAAAGACCATCAGGCGGCCACCGCCGGCGAAGCGCCGCAGAAAAGCCGTCTCAAGCCCAATGGCATTAAGTTAAGGAAATTTAGCCGCCAATTTTCGCCGACTTTGCGGATAGAACAAAATCAGATTCGCGTTTATTCGCGTTTATTCGCGGGCAATTTCTTTTCTTAAAATTGTTGAACAACCTTATCTTAATGCCATTGGTCTCAAGACGGGTCTCAATCTTTCTTAAAATTTTGTCCCATTATTTTATTTGCGTAATCTCGCTTCAACATTATTGGCTTTCAATGAGTTGCCGGTTGCCCGCTGCAAGTCGGCGATGGCTTTATTGAGTTCGGTCTGCGCCCTTAGTTCTGCACTGCGGGCATTCATTAAAGCCGTTTGGCGTTCCAAAACTTTGTAGATCTCTGATTGTCCGGCGTCTAATTTCCGCTGTTCCGATTCATATTGCTTGACCGTATTTTCGCGGGCAATGGATGCAGCCCGCAGGCGGGCTTCGGAGGTTCGTAAAGACTGCAAAGCGTTTCTCACATCAACTTGAATGGCTTGATGAAGCTGCTCGCGTTGGGTCTGAATTTTTTCGGCTTCAACCAAATTTTTTCCAAGCTGGGCTTTCGCGGTTTCGTTTTTGAACGGAAGATTAAAGTTCACCCCAAATCGAAAAGTCGGGTAACGATTGATAAAAATATCTGCCGGAAGACTGGTAATGCCGCCGGTCAGAAAATCCGGAACCACGATCGGTTGATTCCCAAACGGGGGGCGCAGATTCGGGTTTTGCGTTCCCGCCAGTCCCGCGCTGGTATAGGTTGCCACCAAATCAATCTGCGGTCTGGTTTGATCTTTCAGAAACTTTCGGTCAATTTGGTTAATTTCCTGAGCCGTTTCATTTAGTTCCAGTTCAGGGCGATTCTGAAACGCCGCGTCCAGGGCTTCGGGCAAAGTCGTCTTCGGCGAATCTAAATCAACATTATCCGTCGGAATCAGCGAAACGCCCCACAACAAATCATTTTTATCCTTGACGATCAGATTTTTGAGGGCGTTTTCGGCCCGGTTGACCACATCCAGCGCGTCATAAACGGCAAGTTCGAGATTGGCGACCTGCGTTTCCGCCGCGACAATATCAATCGGCGCCAGTTGTCCTTCGCTGACCAGACGTTTATTGTGTTCAAACTGCTCTTTGGCATCGCGCACTCCATCGCGCTGAACTTGTAAATTACGCAAAGCAAAAGTCAAATCCCAATAAGCGCGCTGAGTAACGGCAATCGTCTCAATTGATTTTTGCCGAAATTGAGTATCGGTCAAACTGAGATTTTTCTTGGAAATTTCAATCGCCCGGCGCTGTTGGTCGGCTCTCCGGCCGCGCATCAATGGCTGAGTCAGACTGAAACTCAAACTGGTGTTAAATTGCGGACTCAAAAGCGAAATCGTGTTATCGGTCGTTACCCGCTGATTATTGAGCGAGACGTTATACACTGAGCCGTATTTTTTGATAAAGCCCTGATAACCCAAATTGGCAACCAGCGTGTTATTGGTAATTTTCTGGTTACTACTGAAAATACTCAAATTAGGCGTGGTTGAACGATCATAATAGGATTGTCCGGTAAATCGCGGCTCATAAACTCCGTTAGCCGCTTGAAAATCAAACTCGGCCAGCTTCACATTTTGCCGCGAAACCTCAATATCCTTGTTATTTTCTAAAGCCAGACGAATCGCGTCACGCAGAGCTAAAGTCTTTTGTTCAACATATCTACGCCAACTCTGCCCAAATCAGGGAGTTTTTTATCATCCGATTGATATTTCGGCGCAATTGCCGGAACTCCTTGCAGATTTTCAGGTTTGACGTTTTGCGTATCCGTCACTTTTGGCATCGGCGGCGTCGTCGGCGTGGCGTCCTGAGCCAATCCCGAACCGGTTACGAATAAAATTGCTAAAATAAAAAATAATTGCTTCGTCATAAAAGTAAGTGCTTACTTCGCCAAAAATTGCGAATAAATAAAGCCGAATAAAATTAAAGAAAACCCGCCGATTTCACCTGCGATCAGTCCATACATAAACCAGGTCGTAATAAAATTTTTCTCGCGAAACATATTGTCCGTTCGATTCAAATAGCCTTCCCTGATATAGCCTGCCACGGCTGAAATAAAATAAAATAAGGGCACGGCGACGATCACAACTTGCCAAAACTCGCTGAATGGCGAAAACTCCATCAACTTGGCTATGACCAAACTTGCGAAACTATAAAAGAATGATGTCCGATGCGCGATGTCAACATAAACAGGGGCTTGATGATTCTCGCTTCTGATGATCTGTGAGTACTTCCAAACGCCTGTCAGCATTCCGCTTAAGAGAAACAGCCCGGAGCACAGAAGTGAAATTTTAATCGCTGGACTCATTATTTTTCCGCCTCTTTCTTCAAGGCTTCGTTCATTATCAAATAGCCTTTTTCTGTCGCTTTCCCGACCATTATCCAAATCAGGCGAACCATCCAACCCGAAAAATGTTCCCCGTGAATGAACCGAACTTTGTTTTCGCCCAAAGATTCAAGCTGGTAAAAATGTTCGCCGCGAAAGGCACCAGTTGGCACGCTGCCGACCCATCGAAGTTCTTTATTCGGTTCGGCTTTTAAGACCACCGGGGTGAATTTCAACCGCCGGGACTCGGGCAGCTGAACTTCGATGTTCAAAACCTCGCCAGCTTTCGGCAGGCCTAAAACCCTGACCACAAAAGGATTCCAACGCGGAAAAGATTCAAAGTCCGTCAAAATCTGCCAAACTTTCTCTGCCGGGGCATTTATTTTAATTTCGGTCCGAATATCTTTCTTCATACTAAGCAAGTTAAATCCACCGTCTGACCCTTTTTTTGTAGTCGGTATATTCCTCGCCAAACTTACCGTCGAGGTATTTTTCTTCGCGTAAAATGACGCCGAAATGGATGGCCAACAAACAAAATGGCAAAAATGGTAGAAACCAAACCGAATTAAATAAACAACTGACACCCAGATAAATGAAGATCATGGCCAGATAGATCGGGTTCCGGCTGATTCCATAAAGTCCTGAATCAATGATCGAAGTGGTCGGCTTCCACGGTTCAATATTTGTTTTCGCCTTGCGCATTTGCAAAAAGGCGATGCCGATCACCCCAATCCCGCCGAGAAATAACAGATTTCCCAAAATCACCGCCAATCCGCCGGGCATCATCGGAAAGGGATAAAACCAGCTCATAATTCCGCCCAAAATCAGTCCGCTCAAAAAAATCAGCGGCGGCGGGGCGATCACACCCGGATTGTCTTTTTTATCAGTCATAAGTTTATTAGTTCAAATAATTCAATTTTTTCCAAAAATCGAACTCGCGGCTCCGGCGACCTTTCTCCTGATTCCGCCAAATAACCGGTCGGAAAGATTGCCGATTTTTCGGAAAATATGTAACTCTGCTAAATCATCAAAATACGAATAAAAAACCGGCACGGCCAAAAGCGTCAGTAGCAAACACAGACTTTGCCCGCCAACGACCAGAACACCGATTGAACGGTTAGTCCCTGAACCTGCCCCGGTCGAGAGAACCAGTGGGATCATCCCGGCGACGAGCGCGATGGTGGTCATCAAAATCGGACGCAGACGGTCACGATTGGCCTGAATGATCGCGTCATAACGATTCAGCCCTTGCGAGCGCAGGGTGTTGGTATGATCAATTTGCAGAATCGCATTTTTCTTGACCACACCGAAGAGCAACAGAATTCCGAGTCCGGAAAAAATGTTGACGGTTTGCCCCATGATCAAAAGCGAAAGAATCGCAAATGGAATAGAAAGCGGCAGGGTCAGCAAAATCGTGATCGGGTGAATAAATGATTCAAACTGTGCGGCTAGAATGATATACATAAAGACAAATGACAAGACAAATGCCAAAAGGAAGTAGAACGCCGATTTTTGCAGTTCTTTTGATTGCCCGACGTAGCCTGAGGTGTAACCGGCGGGAAGTTTCAAATCTGCTACAGCTTTGTTCAAATCCGCGATAATATTGGCTTGTGAGCCGCCGGGTTTGGCATTGGCCAAAATCGTGACCTGACGGTTGCGGTTAACGCGATCAATCGAAGCCGGACCGGTTCCTGATTCGGTTTTAACCACATTATCGAGGGTTGTCCACCCGATTTTGGTTGACGGAACAATCAATCTCTTTAGTTTTTCTTCGCTCGAGCGAAACTCGCCGAGAGCCCGGACCCGAACCGGGTATTGATCGTTTCCGTCGGTAAAAGTCGAAACTTCCTGTCCGGCGACCATTGTGTTGAGGGCTTGCGAAATGGCTCCCACGCTGACCCCTAAATCAGCGGCTTTGTCGCGGTCAACCGTCAATCGGAGTTCGGGTTTTCCGCTGATCAGCGTGGTATCAACATCAACTGCATCAGGCGAATTTTTGACGGCGTCCAAGATGATCTTTGAATATTTTTCGAGCTCTTTCAGATCAGGTCCGCCGATAAAAAACTGGACATTCGCATTACGAAACCCGCCGCCCGAAAAGGCCTGAACCGGTTGAACCGAGGTTCGCAGTTCATTTGGAAATTTGGTCAAAATGTCCCGCGAAGCCACCATCAGTTCTTCCTGGGAACGGGTTCGCTCCTCAATCGGCCGCATTTTGACGTAAATCGAACCGCTATTGACAATTTGTTGCTGGTCGCCGCCGAGCGTGGTCAAGGTGTCGGCAACTTCGGGCATTTGTCTAATTTCAGCCGAAATTTTTTCGACCAAATTCGAGGTCGCCGCGAGAGTGTAGCCTTCGGGCGCCCGAACCGAAATTTCATATTGAGACTGATCATCAACCGGCAAAAAATTCTTACCGACCAACATAAAAAGGGGAACGGTCGAAATAGTGACGACCAGACAAAGAACCACGATCAGCCACCGATGCGCCATCGAAAAGCGGAGCATTATCGTATAAACATGGTCAATGGCGTGATAAAAACGGCCTTCACGGCTTTCTCCATGCATTTCGGGAACTTCTGTGGTGCTTTTGATCATCCCCTCGCCAAAAATTTCCTCGTCCGTTAATTTCGGCTTTGCGGGATGTTTGACCTTGATAAAGCGGGCGGCTAACATCGGCGTTAAGGTAAAGGAAACAATGAGGGAGACGAAAATTGCAAACGCGGAAGTCAAACCGAAGGCCGACATAAATCGCCCGATAATGCCGCCCATAAACCCGACCGGAACAAACACGGCAAGCAAACTCAAAGTCGTCGCCATGACGGCTAAACCGATTTCCTTGGTTCCCTCGACAGCCGCTTCCATCGGCGACATTCCTTTTTCTTCGATAAAGCGGAAGATGTTTTCCAAAACCACAATCGCGTCATCAATCACGATTCCGACCATCAAAGTAAGAGCCAGCATCGTGATTTGGTTGAGCGTATAACTCAAGGCATACATCAACCCAAAGGTGGCAATAATTGAGGTCGGAATCGCAATCGCAGCAATCAGGGTTGAACGCCAATTCCACAAAAAGAGAAAAACAACAATCGCCGCCAGAATACTTCCGACGATCAAATGCTCCTCAACCGAACTGATCGCGGCTTTGATAAAAATAGAGCTGTCGCCAACCAACTGAATTTGATAACCTTTCGGCAAACTCGGCTCAATTTCTTTCAAACGGGCTTTGACTTCTTCGGCTACATTGACAGTATTGGTGCCGGATTGTTTAGAAACGACTAACACCACCGCCGGATTTCCGTTTAGCCGGGCTTCGGTCCGAACCTCCTCCGTGCCGTCCTGAACATAACCTAAATCCTTAACTTTGACATTATAACCGCCGCGATTGGCCACTACGATTTCGTTAAAATCGTCGGTCTTGGTGACTTTGCCCATCGTCCTGACGGTCAATTCGGTTTGGCCTTCGTCCACCCGACCGCCCGGGAATTCGAGGTTTTGCAAGCGAACCGCATTGGCAACTTCGGAAACCGGCACATTGTAAGAACGCATTTTATCGGGATTGACCCAAACCTGAATTTCCCGATCGCGTCCGCCAATCATCCGCACCTGTCCGACACCGTTGATCGATTCGATTCGCTCCTTAATTTTTTTGTCGGCAATTTCAGTCACTTCGCGAAGTGAAGCAGGCGCCGAAACGGCGATTCGGACTACTGGCGCGGCATCCGTATCGAGCTTTTGAACAAACGGTTTTTCGGCCGTGTCGGGCAGTTGCGAAATAACGGTTTGAACTTTGTTTTCAACCTCTTGAGCCGCAACATTGACGTTTTTTTCCAAAATGAATTGAATAAAAACCTGGCTCACGCCTTCGACCGAAGTTGAGCGCAATTCGTCAATTCCGCTGATCGTATTGACGGCTTCTTCGATTTTTTGCGTCACTTCCGTTTCGATTTCGACTGGCGATGAACCCGGATTGACGGTTGTAATTGTAATCGTCGGAAAGTCAATTTTCGGAAATAGATCCAACCCCAACGAAAAAAACGAAAAAGCTCCGACGACCACCATTGACATAATCAACATCGTCGCAAAAACTGGACGCTTAACACATACTTCTGCTAACCATTGCATATTCTTTTTTGGGAGTCTCAAGTCTCAGAGTCCCAAGTCTCAAGTTGGGGCGTTACAGCCGCATGACTTGAGACCTAAGACTTTGAGAATTGAGACTTTAACGAAACTTTTTGCCTTTCAAATCCGATTGTTGAAGGTATTTCATCAACCCCGAAATCACGCGACTGGTTTCGGTCAGTTTTTGGTAAATCGAATCAAATTCCGATTCAGAAATGTAGTTCTGATCGAAAGCGACATATAACTGTGAACGAACCTCACCAGCTGAAGCCTTGGCCACTGCCAAAAACTGAACGAATTCTTTATCACCATCCCGCTCAAAACCTTCGGCGATGTTTGACATAACTGAAACCGAAGCACGTCTTATTTGGTCGCGTAACCCAAAATCCTGAGCAAATAATCCAAGCGACGAGATTTTGTAGATTCCTTTTGTAACTTCTCTCGACATTTTCCAGGCTTCCAAATCTTCAAATCTTTGAATTGTTGACATCTTTAAATCTCCTTTTTTAAGTTGATTTCTCAATTTTACTAAGTTTCTCAAAGCCTCAAAACACCCGGCTTGGGACTCTTGAGACTTAAGACTTGGGACTTGAGACTATTGCCTGACACTAACTCCGTCAAAAAGTTGTTCGACGTTTGTAATCGCAACTTTTTCGTTTTCCGTCAAGCCTTGTTTAACCTGAATTAGATCATTTTCGGTATCGCCGATCTGGATAAGTTTTTCCATTGCCCGACCGTCCTGGATGACAAAAACTTTAATGACCCCGCCATCAGTGCGAACGGCGGTGCTCGGAACCAGGATGGTTGGTTCGGATTTTGACTGGGTGATGCGGACTGTCGCATCGAACTGCTCACCGAGTTTCTCGGCGGTCTGCGCCATCGCCAACCCCGAGTACGTGTCGGTCAGGCATTCCCACAGCAGGTCTTTCATCGCCGGGGAGCGACCGAACTTTGCGCCGTCGCGGAGGCCGTGGATGACGTGAGGGGCCATCGACATCGCCTCCATGCCACCACACAAGACCACGCTGGCCTGTCCGGTGAGGATCTGCTCGGCGGCGTTGATGATCGCCTGGAAGCC
>JANOEF010000245.1:0-4009 GCA_031413075.1 Acidobacteriota bacterium
GACACGTCGGTCACGCCGCGCTGGCTCGAAACCGGCGACCGGTTCTGGTATAGCTACGAAACCAATTCGGGGAAGCGTTTTGTTTTGGTTGATCCGTTCAAAAAGACCAAGACACCGGTTTTTGACGCGGCCAGAATGGCGGCGCTTTTGACCACCCTGACCCGTATTCCGTATGATGCCCAACACCTGCCGATCACGACCATCAAATTTATTAACAAAGATACGGCCATCCGGCTCGATGTTAGCGTTCCGCGTGATGCCGAAATACCGGGACTGAAAAAAGAAGAGCCGCCGGCCGGAGGAGTATCAACCGGGTCAGGCCAGACCGGGGATCAAACTGCCGGACCAGCCGGTGCGGCCGGGCGAAACAGAACGATCTATTTTGAATATGATCTGGCCAGCACACAGCTAAAGCTTTTACCCGACTACACTCCGCCGCGAAGAACCCGGTGGGCCACGGTCTCACCGGACGAGAAAACCGTTCTTTTCGCCCGCAGCCAGAATCTTTTTATGATGGACGCGGAAAACTATGCCAAGGCCCTCAAGAAAGAAGACGACCCGACCATTGTCGAAACCCAACTCACAACTGACGGCGAAGAATATTACGGGTATGCCCGGCGGTTGACTGACGAAGAGAAAGTTCCATACAGATTCAGCGAGAAAAATAAAACACCGAGGGTTCCGGCGATTCGTATCGTCTGGTCAAAAGACTCGGCCAAGATCTCAGTAGTTAAGACGGATCAGCGCAAGGTAGCGGATCTGTGGGTGATCAACTCACTGTCTAATCCTCGTCCAAAACTCGAAACCTATCGGTATGGCATGCCCGGCGAGGTCAATCAACCGCAATCGGAGATTGAGATCTTTGATCTCCCCGCCAAGACCCGGGTCAAGGTCAAAAGCGAACGGTTTAAGGATCAGCAGCTGTCAATTTACACGGCGCCGGTCACAAATCTCGAACGTGAACGCGCCCGCGGTATTCAAATTGACCGAACCGGCGAGCAGGATCAACAGCAACAGGGCGCCGCACCGCCGACCTCAGGAGTCGAACCGAAATGGCTGAGCGACACTCCCGACAAACTTTATTTCAACCGAACCAGCCGCGACATGAAACGCGTAGATGTCTGCGTGGCCGACACAACTACCGGCGAAGTCAAATCCCTCATCGAGGAACGGCTCAACACCTATATCGAATTCAAACCGCTTTTCCTGATCAATAACGGGCAGGAAATGGTTCACTGGTCCGAACGCGACGGTTGGGGACACTACTATTTGTTCGACGCCAACGGCACGCTCAAGAACCAAATTACCTCCGGCGAGTTTTATGCGGATACAATTGAGAGTATTGATGAAAAAACGCGAACCATGTATATCACCGCCAACGGCCGCGAACCCGGCGAAGATCCGTATTATGAGCACGCCTACCGCATCGGACTCGACGGCGGCGGGATGAAGCTGCTCAATCCCGGCGATGCGTATCACGCGATTTCGATGGCGGATTCCGGAAAGTATTTTGTCAATAATTCGTCACGCGTCAACACCGCACCTGAATCAGCATTGTATGACCAATTGGGCAGCAAACTGATGCCGCTCGAAACGACTGACCTCTCGGCGATGATGGAGTCCGGATTTAAGTTCCCCGAACCGTTTAAGGTCAAGGCGGACGACGGCATTACCGACCTCTTCGGTGTCATGTATAAGCCGTTTGACTTTGACCCGAACAAGAAATATCCGATCATCGCCTTTGTCTATCCCGGTCCGCAGACCGAGAGCGTCACCAAGGCGTTTACACCGCGAAATGACCGGATCACGCTGGCTCAACTTGGATTTATTGTGATCGAGGTTGGCAATCGCGGCGGCAATCCGCAGCGATCGAAGTGGTATCATAATTACGGTTACGGCAATCTTCGGGACTACGGACTGGCAGATAAAAAAGTCGCCATCGAACAACTCGCCCGCCGGATGCCCTTTATTGATATTGATAAGGTCGGCATCTTTGGACACTCGGGCGGCGGATTTATGTCCACCGCGGCGATGCTCGTTTATCCGGATTTTTTCAAGGTCGCGGTCTCATCGGCCGGCAATCACGAAAATAACATTTACAACCGCCAGTGGAGCGAAAAACACGACGGCGTCAAAGAAGTGACTGACAAGGACGGCAACATCAAATTCGAATACGATATTGATAAAAACTCCGAACTTGCCAAAAATCTCAAGGGGCATCTGCTGCTCGTGACCGGCGACATTGATGATAATGTGCATCCGGCCAATACGCTGCGGATGGTTGATGCGCTGATCAAAACCAATAAGCGATTCGATATGCTGATGATTCCGGGCAAACGTCACGGTTTCGCTGACGCAAACAACTATTTTTTCTGGGTCCGGGCGGATTATTTCTGCAAACACCTGATCGGCGATTCGGCATCGAGCGTTGATATGATCGAACTGAACCGGGAAAAGGAGCAGTCCGGCGAGAAAGGGGTCACCCGCCGGCCTTAGTGCGGACTCAGCTGCCGTTGTCCGTAGCTGAATCCAGGAGAAATCAGTCCTTTCTAACGAGAGTTCGACCACGGCAGGAAATAGCAAAATGACCTTTTTAGTCAGGAAATTGCGTTATAAGAAATAAACGGAAAACTAAATAGGCAGGTGAGCAAAAGTAAAGAGGTGTTTTAAAAGTTTTGTTTTTTATGCTCACCTGATTACTTTCAGATTTCGATTTAATTTATTAGACGGTCAGAACATTAACATTATGAGCGAACTAAAAATTACTGAACGGCAAGATGAGGATGTCACAATTCTAATTTTGCACGGCAATCTTGTCTTTGGTGAAGCCAACCAAGAGCTTCGCGAGTCGATCAGACATTTACTTATCGAAGGAAAAAGGAAGATTTACTTGGATATGAAAGGGGTCGCTTATGTTGACTCCAGCGGAATCGGTGAATTGATTTCGGGTTTCACAGCCATTAACCGAAAAAACGGCGAATTCAAACTCCTCAATCTATCGCCGAGAATACTGGAGCTTCTCAAAATTTGTAAACTCCTGGCTATTTTTGTTACCGAATAAGAAAATGATCGGGAATCGTGCCGGTTATTGAATTTTTTATTTTGACCGCCCAGAGCAAAGAACGCGGATTGGCGCAAACCAACAATTATCAGAGCAGACGACGAAATCAGAAAACGGCATTATAATCAATCAATACAAAATACTTTCGCCAATCGGCAAGGGCGAAATGGGTGAAGTCTTTCTGGTTCAGGATACAAAACTTGATAGAAAAGTTGCGTTAAAGATTCTTCCGCCCGAGTTTGCGGGCTACGGACATACTGGACGGCGGGTTGCGGACCCCGGGCTACGGACACGATTGAGGAATAAGAATGAAATTAACGGCAGGAACAATAATCAATCAATACAAAATACTTTCGCCAATCGGCAAAGGCGGAATGGGCGAAGTGTTTTTGGCACAGGATACAAAACTCGACCGCAAAGTCGCGTTGAAAATATTGCCGCCTGAATTTGCCGAAGATGCTGATAGAATGAGCCGTTTCGTCCGTGAGGCGAAGTCTGCTTCGGCGTTGAATCATCCGAATATTATTACGATTTATGAAATCGGCGAATCTGATGGAACACATTTTATTGCGACGGAATTCATTGACGGCAAAACACTTAACGAGTATGCAAAGGCAAATCCGCTCAATTACAAATCAGCCTTAGAAATTGCGATTCAAGTTGCGTCTGCACTCGACGAGGCACATCACGCAGGAATTGTTCATCGGGATATTAAGCCTGATAATGTGATGATTCGGGCAAATGGATTGGCGAAGATTCTAGATTTCGGAATTGCCAAGTTTGCTGAACAGAAAAGGAGAAAGGGAGAAAGGGTGAAGGAATTAGGAGAAGACGATGCAACCCTTGCTCTTTCTCCCCATCTCCCCCAGTCCCCATCTCCCCATCTTTCCACCAGCCCCGGAATGATTATCGGAACAGCAAATTATATGTCGCCGGAACAGGCTAAGG
>JANOEF010000246.1:0-2361 GCA_031413075.1 Acidobacteriota bacterium
TCCTTTAACAAAAAGAATATCTAAAACTGTCTTAGACTTGAAATATATCTATTAAGTTGCTTTATTGTCAATTGGTTTCGCTTGAAAATGTAGAAACGGCGTGTTACGTTTAGCCTTTCTATAAATCTTGTATTAAAATCAACCAAGTAAATCTTAAAGAGAGAGGATTATTAAATGAGTCTCGAAGCACTCGGAATGGTAGAAACAAAAGGTTTTATCGGCGCGGTCGAAGCCGCTGACGCAATGGTAAAGGCGGCAAATGTTCAACTTATCGGCAAAGAATATATCGGAGCCGGGTTAGTTACGATCTTTGTCCGGGGTGATGTGGGAGCCGTTAAGGCGGCTACCGATGCCGGCGCGGCGGCGGCTCGACGGGTTGGCGAACTAATTAGTGTTCACGTGATTCCGCGTCCGCATCAGGAAGTCGAAAAATGTTTGCCCAAAGGAGTCGGTTACAGTCCTGACGAAAAAGCCTTGTCAGGCGGCGGAAAAGGGCAATTAGGAAGCGGAGAGGATAAGAAAAAATAGAAATTACGAATTATCAATTACGAATTTTATTTAGTTCAATTTGAAATTCGTAATTAAAAAGAAATGGATCATCAAGATTTGATTTCGCAACAGGAAGCCCGTGATGCGGTCGAAGCTGCTCATTTGGCCTGGAAGACGGTCGCGAAATTTGACCAGGTAACCATAGATCGTATTTGCGAAGCGATGTCACAGGCAGGGCTTCGTGAAGCACTCCGGCTTGGGCAAATGGCATGCGAGGAAACGGGCTTCGGCAAAGCTGAAGATAAACGCGAGAAAAATCGTTTTGCGGCCGAGGACGTTTGGAATGCTTTTCGAAAATTGAAAACGGTCGGTGTTGTCAAGGATGATGGAAACATTGTTGAAATAGCCTCACCGCGCGGAGTGGTGGCGGCGATTATTCCTTCGACCAATCCGACTTCGACCGCGATTTTTAAAATCATTATTTCGATCAAATCCAGAAATACCATTGTCTTGTCACCGCATCCTTCGGCCGCTCGGTGTATTGCCGAAACAACCAGAATTTTAAAGGAAGCCGCTATCACAGAAGGCTTACCGCCGGATGCCATACGTTGTTTGACGACCTCTGCTCTGGAGGGAACAGAAACATTAATGAAACACAAACGTACGGCCGTGATCTTAGCTACCGGCGGGACCGGACTGGTCAGGGCGGCATATTCATCCGGTAAACCGGCCTTTGGGGTCGGACCAGGTAACGTTCCTGTTTTTATCGAAAGAACAGCGAATGTCCAAAAAGCGGTGGCTGATATTTTAACCGGAACTTGTTTTGACAACGGAACCATTTGCGCGTCAGAGCAAGCGGTGGTTTGTGATGCTCCGCTGGTTGCTGCAGTCCGCGAGCAATTCAAATTACAGGGCGGCCATTTTCTCAATCAAACCGAAGCGGAAGCGGTTGGTCTGGTTTTATTGACTCCGCAGCGAACATTAAATTCAGGGATTGTCGGCAAATCGGCTCAATACATTGCCAATTTTGCAGGAATCTCAGTTCCGAACGGAACCCGCTGTCTGTTGGCCGATTGCGGCGGAGTCGGACGTGATTTCCCCTGGTCGATCGAAAAACTTTCGCCGACCCTGGCTTTTTTTGTAGTTGATGGAATCGAACAGGGTGCAAATCGTTGCGAAGAGATTTTACAATTTGGCGGGATGGGACACACCGCCGGGATGCACACACAATCACGCGAGGCGGCGATCCGATATGGTTCACAAATGCCGGCTTCGCGGGTCATCATCAATTCGCCTACCACTCATGGGGCGATCGGATTCTCGACTGATTTAAGTCCTTCGATGACGCTCGGCTGTGGTTCGTGGGGCGGAAATGTGACGAGTGATAATATTTCGCCGATTCATTTGATGGATATTAAACGGGTGGCTTTTGAGACCAAACCGGTTAACCTTGGGCAATTATCAGTCAGTAATAAGAGGGTAGGAGTCGGTAGTCAGCCAAATATTTCTTGAGGCGATGAATTGGCCCCGCAATCCGATTGGAAAGATGTAGTCCTGTCGCCACCAGAATCCCAATGGCTAGTACCGAGGTTATGAGAAAGATGATATCCATATTCCAGCGCTGGTCTCTGACGAATTTAAAGAAGACGTGATCACCGGGTAAGCCTAGCGCGTGCCCCGTGCTTTCCAATTTCCAAAAGAACACGCGGATTGCCGTGAAAAAGATTCCGGAAATCACGAGCGCTATGCTCAATGTATAAGCTAGAAAGCTTTTTTGAAACTCCGGTTCCACCAACAAGGTCTGTCTTTGGTTCACAATTTTTCCACCCATCATCATGTTCATAGATTTTATTCTCTCAAGTTCTCCTTCTC
>JANOEF010000247.1:0-2267 GCA_031413075.1 Acidobacteriota bacterium
CAAGTAAAAGAGGCAAAGGACCAGCTCACACAAATGACAGGTGAGGAAGGGTGGCTCTGCCCCCGCTCAAGTCAGGCAACACTCAACTCTCACAAGAATTACTCATTTTTCGCCTGAAAAGTCACACTTTTAATGACACCCTACCGCAGAGAGTTTTCGAGTAAAAACGGAAACGCATAATCTTTACGAAAAAAGGAGAAATCCTAGAATATCACGGGAACGGTTTTTAGAGCTGATTGAAATTGGCAGAGAAAATGCTAAACAAATCAAGAGACCAGCAGGAATTTAGATATGGACGTTCAATATTTTGTATCAAAAGATTATGAAACCAAGAAAATTTACCTTATCGGAAGATTTGTGGGTGGCGTGCCTGAACTTTACAAATATGGTAAATGGACGGTTAATGGCTTTTTAACCAGCATTCATCAAGATGGCAGACTGGAATACATCACCGAAGCCGAAGCTCTGAAACTAATTGAAGAACAGAAATCTCCCCAACTGCAGGTAGCCTAGTTTTTGACTCAATCATCACTTTTCACTCAAAGTTCTCAATTATTTTGAGTAGCAATTCATTATTCACAAGCTTCAAAATTGCCCAACAGATACTTCCGCATCGAAGATTCAATCACATAAATTCGCCTTGACAAGTGAAGATGTGATAAAAATATAGCTTTATGATTTTGGATATTGTAGAATCAGCTGACGGCGTACCGATTCGCTTGATGGAAGAGCGATGGTTTGAGCATATTTTAGTTAATCATCCCGAACTTAGCGGATATTTGGAAACCGTTTTGGATACGGTCAGTTATCCAGAATTTATTTGCAGAGGCTATAATAGTTCAAAAATTGCAATTGTTAATTTAGGACGCAATAAATGGCTTCACGTTATCTATAAAGAATTGAGTAAAACTGAGGGTTTTATCATTTCAGCTTATTTTGACAGGGAATACCCTGAAGATACAATTTTATGGTCAAGACACGAACAAGAATAGCGCAAAAATCAGATGTAGAGTTAATTAGATTAGCAATGAAGCGGATAGATTTTGATGATGCTAACATCAATTTAAGCTATCAAGCGGATGCTGATTTGCTTAATATTCGTTTTTCAGATGCAAAAATAGTTAATTCCAAGATGGACATCGAAAGTGGAGTTATCCGCAGTTTCGACAAAACCGGTAAGCTCGTTAATCTTGAAATTTTAGACCTTTACGGCATCTTTGCCACCACTTAAATTTTCCCTTTCTCCCTCCAAACCAAAAAAGCCGGGTGTCTAACCTGGCTTTTCAATGACAATCATTACGCTTTTTGGCGAACAGATAGGCTTTTTCTTCATTGTCCATTGTTAATTGTGCATTGCTACTTGTGACATTTGGGTGGCTTGACCGGTTAATTCCCGGATTGGTAGATGATGATGGCAAACTTTACCTGAGCAATTACGAATTGTATTATCTTTTCTCTTTAGGATAGACGAATGTAGCGGACTAAACACTTACTTTACAATCAGATAGTGATTTCCTTCATTATCCACTTTCCATTTACCATCGTTTTGGCTTCTCAATCATAATGAGTCCACATTCGGAGAATTCGAACTATTTGTTCTTTTTTATAAACTGAGTAAATTAATCGGTGTTGAATGTTGATTCTTCTTGAATATGCCCCGCTTAAATCGGCGATTAGCTTTTCAAATGGTGGTGGAGTTTGAAATGGATCATTTTCCAGAATGGTCAGCAACTGTCCGGCTTTTTTCCAAAGTCCGGTCCGTTTTAGTTTGAGGGCATCCTTGAGAGATTGTTTCGTGAATTCCAATGTCCAACCCACCTTATTCTCCTCTTTCCAATTGGGCTAGAAACTCATCTTTCGATATCAAATCCTCCGAATTTGCCTTGAGACCTTCGGCAATTGATTCCCTTATGCCGGGAACTGAGAGCAAGTAAAGGGTTTCCTGGATTGCATTCCAATCATCTTCGCCCACTAAAACGGCGTTGTTTCTTTTGGTGGTAATAAGAATTGGCTCGTGGTTTTCGGCTGTTTCATCAATTAAGCCGAAAAATTTAACCCTGGCGGCGGTAGCTGAAACTGTTTTAAGTTTTTGCATAAAATTGACCTGTACATATTATCGCACACTAATTTTGACCATCAAAGTCAATATTATATTTTGGGGGTAGGCAGCTGTCATTTTTAGTCCAAGCCGGACTCGCTCCGTAACCGTCGCGTTTCGGCGTGGTCGTCTAGCTCGCGCTCTTGCGTAATCCTGGAGAATATGTTTG
>JANOEF010000248.1:0-2409 GCA_031413075.1 Acidobacteriota bacterium
TCCTGAATATATTTGGTGCCGTCTTCGACCAGAGTTTTGACTGCCTCAACATCGCAGAGTCCGGCTCCGGCATAAAGCGTATCTTCTTCGTGCAATTCGGCGTTGTCGTCATCCGAAAGTACGACCGCCACGCCGCCCTGCGCCCATTCGGTATTTGAATCGCTGGTTTTTTGTTTAGTAAAAACCGTGACCCGTGCGCCCGCCTGAGCAATTTCAATCGCGGCGCGAAGTCCGGCGATTCCGCTTCCAATGACGATAAAATCTGTTTCCAAAGCCATAGCAATAATTTAGCAGATTTTCGATTTTTCCAATAACACTTGCAAGAAAACTTTTTTTCGGGCGTTCAGCTATTGAACACAAAAATCTCTCTCCGAGAAAGATTTACCCAAAAGGAGAATAATTATGAAATTAAAAAGTATGTTTGGCGGATTGGCATTGATGGTTGCGTTATCGCTGCAACTCTTTGCACAATCAAGTGGTTATCGGATTTCTGCCCCTGTTTCTTACAAAAACTTATCGGTTTTTTTGATTCACGGCAAAGACGAGATTAAGAACAAAAATATCCTGACTTTACAAGAAGCGATGGAGAAAGGAATTTTTTCGGTTTATGAAACTTCCGATGTTAATGAGCTGGCAGTTGAGAATAAATCTTCGCAATACGAGGTTTTTATACAGTCCGGCGACATCGTCAAAGGCGGCAAACAAGACCGCGTCTTATCCATTACGATCATCATTCCGGCAAATTCGGGGCGAATTTCGATTGAAGCTTTTTGCGTTGAATCCGGACGCTGGAAACAACGCGGAAAAGAGGAAGCCGGAAAGTTCTCATCCTCAAATGAGCGAATTGTCACCAAAGATCTAAAAATTGCCGCCAATCAAGCGCGTTCACAAGGGCAGGTTTGGGCAAAAGTTGCCGAAGCCCAGGATAGATTGAGTGATAAAGTCGGCACACGGGTCAATGCAGAGTCTTCTGCTACGAGTTTGCAGCTGGCGCTGGAGAATGGAAAAGTAGTCGCAACGGCTGATGAATATGTCAATAAACTGGCGGGAATCGTTGAAGGAAAAAGCGATGTGATCGGGTATGCTTTTGTCATCAATGGCAAAATCAACAGCGCGGATATTTACGCGTCAAACTTCCTTTTCAAAAAACTGTGGTTGAAATTATTAAAGGCGTCTGCGGTCGAAGCCGTTTCCGAAATGCAAACCGGCCGACCTTCAAAATTGGTCAAAATTAATGAGATCGAATCATTTATTAGTGATGGCGACAAAGCCAAACCGCAGGAAAGAGCCATCAACCATCGAAACAAATCTGTCACCCGGGAAGATGGCGAAAATGTTGTTTTTGAAGCCCGTGACGAGAAAAATAAAGTGGTTATTCATCGAAGCTATGTCAAAAAGCAGTAATTCAAATTTTGGATTTTAGATTTTGGAGGCTTGAGTAACTTTTTCAATCCAAAATCCAAAATCATCAATCCAAAATCTAAAAGACGGACGGTGATTGCTCACTGCCCGTCTTAATTTTATGGCGGCGGTCGGCGGTTCCGTTTTCCGATTTTATTGAATCGGGGCAGATGATTGAACGGTAAATGATGAACCGGCTTTCAATTCCAAATCGCCTTTGTTTTGGATCGCAACCGAGCCGGCTCCGCCGCCGGCGCCGATTCCGGCCCCAATGACGGCGCCTTTAGCTCCGCCGATAATAGCCCCGATGATGGCCCCCGCCCCGGCGCCGATTCCGGCCCGTTTAGCCGTTTCTCTGGTCGAACTTTTCGAAACCATTCCTTCTTCGTCAACCTTGACATTTTTGCCGTTGGAATCAGTTACGTTTTGCAAAAATCCGGCAAAATCATATGTTTGACCGTTATTCAGGCGAATCGTTTCAAAATTTAAGGTGAATTTTGCACTGCCGACCGGATTGCGGTTTGAACGGCTCATCCCCGTAATATAACCTTCGACGATGGCGCCGCGGTATTGATTTGGGGCGGTTACCCGCATTCGGAAACGATCATTGTTTTGCGAAACTTTAGTCGAAATTTCATTTTCTAAAGTTCCGGTAATAATCTCACCGTTTGGCACGATATATTGTCCGTTTCGCGGAGTCCGTCTGGTCGGCGGATAGTTAGTGGTGGTGGTCGTCGTCGGATTATTACCGTTGTTATTCGGGTAATTTCCACCTGTCGTGTTAGTTCGGTTATTATTTTGGTCATCGTAAATATCAAGCCGTGCCGACGAGTCGCTTTTTCGGTAAAAGCTTTCGACAAAAACCGTCTGATTTACATCTTCATTGGTCATACGGCGGGTTACTTTGAGGTTTTTGCCGTTGTCGGTTGAAGTAAAGATCACGGTATAATCTTGGTCACTTCCGAGTGTCGAAACGGTCAATTCTTGTCCGCGCAGAGTCGTCCGAAG
>JANOEF010000249.1:0-9378 GCA_031413075.1 Acidobacteriota bacterium
ATGGCGAAATTTGTCCAACAAACTTCAGTTTGTTGTCTGCTTGCACCATCAGCAAACTGAAGTTTACTGGACTTCTTGACAATCATTTCTTGAAACTAGCCGAGTCACTTTATTTTAGTTCCAACACTTAACGTTGACCAAGAAAAATAATTTTGAGCCGACTGCCCAAGCGGGTGGTGACATTTCAAAGAGGTAGGCGTAAATTGAAGGTTGAAAATGGAAAACGCAAATAACACAATCATCAAAACTGCCATTGTCGAAGATATCCGCGACATCCGCGAAGGTCTCGCCACACTCATCAATTTTACCGAGGGTTTTACCTGCACCGGCAGCTATCGTTCGATGGAAGAAGCGATTCCCAGTATCCGTCATCGGATTCCGGACGTTTTGCTTTCGGATATCGGATTGCCCGGAATGAACGGGATCGAAGGCATCAAGATTCTCAAGGAGCAATATCCGGAAATGACCGTTTTGATGCTCACAGTCTATGATGATGACGAGCGAATCTTTGACGCGATTTGTGCCGGAGCCAGCGGGTATCTGCTAAAAAGAACGACGCCGGCTAAAATCCTCGAAAACATCCGCGAAGCCGTTTCCGGCGGAGCCCCAATGTCGCCCGAAGTTGCTTTCAGAGTCATAAAATTGTTCCGTGAAGTCCGCCCGCCCGAAAAGGTTGATTATGATTTAACCCCGCACGAAACCCGTCTCTTAAAATTACTGGTCGAGGGTCACAATTACACGACCGCCGCCGAAGAATTAGGCGTCAGCTACAACACCATCAAATTTCATATGCGACATATTTACGAAAAGCTGCAGGTTCATTCAAAATCGGAAGCCGTAGCTAAAGCACTGCAAAACCGGTTGGTTTAGAATAATCAGCAACCTTCAAAATATTTTAGATTTGGAAACTCAATGAATATCAAGAATTACTCAGCTTTTAAAAACGAGATAACCGATAAAAAATGGTTTGAGAATTGGGTTGCCCAATTAGAAAAAACCAATGGTAAAACTTACGATTCAATTCAAATTGAAACATCTCTGGGTCAAACTCAGGTTTACGGTTTGAATACCGAGCAGGAAAATCTGGAAACTTTGGTTATTTTTCCGGGAGCCCGGACAACCGCTTTAATTTGGGATTTTGATAATAATCTTAATAATTTAGGCGACCAATACCGCATTTATCTGGTCGAAACAAATGGCTTGCCAAACTTAAGCGACGGACATTCGCCCGATTTAAAAACACTCGAATATGGCGCTTGGGCAACCGAGGTTTTTGACCAACTCAAACTTAAAAATGCGTTTGTGGCCGGGGCCTCTTTTGGCGGATTGATTTGTCTGAAACTGAGCATCGTGGCCCCCGAAAAAATTAAAGCGGCATTTTTATTAAATCCGGGCTGCCTTCAATCATTTTCGTTCGCACCAAAAAATCTTTATTACAACCTGCTCCCGATTTTATTTCCCAGCAGAAAAAATGTTGCTAAATTTTTGCACGCCGCCATTTTTTGCCCCCCTCATCATGAACTCAGCGAGGCCGGCGAAAAATTGCTCATTGACTACGAATTATTTGCCTTGACCCGTTACCGGGATCGCACACCAAAGCCATATGATATGGGCGATGAACTGAAAAAAGTAACTTCCGAAACCTTCTTGCTGGTCGGCGATAAAGATTTATTATTCCCCTCCAAAAAGTCTATAAAAAATGCTCAGTTAAAAATCAAAATGCTGCGAGACTTTCAGAGTTTTGAGAATGTCGGACACGGCATTGAAACATATAGTCCGGCACTAAAATATGTCGGCGAGATGATGAAAAAGTTTTCATCCTCAACAACTCCCCATTGATTAAAGACTGACGCGAACCATTTCCAGTCCTTTTTTAGCCTCGATCAAATATTCAGCCCCCTTCGGCAAGTTAAAACTACTTCCCTTTTCAAGCTGATAAACTTCGTCCTCCGGGCTGGTCAGTCGCAAGGCCCCGAAACGGACAAAATAGAACAAAAATTCGCCCGAATGTTTGACTTCAAAAGTCGTCTCCGCCGTCATCCGCACGGTTTTAACATCGGCCAAACCTTTGGTCGCTTCGCTCATGCCGGTGTCGCATAATTCGACATTTTCAATCTCGGAAATCGTCCAAAGACCTTGTTCCGCAACATAATGCACGAAACGCTGTTCACTGAAAATCCGGTCCGGATTGAATTTATCATTCGGCAATTCCATCCGGTAGTCCGCTAAGGTCTGGTGAACGGCCGGACAACCGATTTCCAACACTTCAAATTTATCCGAGCATTCCAAAACCCGGTGGCGAATTTCGGGTGGTTGCAAAACACAATCTCCCGACTTCATCATAAAAGGCTCGCCCTGGTCTTCATAAACCAGCCGCGACCACCCCGAAAGGCAAAATATCATTTGAAAGCGAATCTGGTGAAAATGGACGTAATCCGGAACTTCACCGCCTGCTTGAATCCGAATGTGCGAGGCGATAAAGCGACCGCCCAAACGGCTCGGAATCAAATCCCGATACTCCATTCCGGCTCGCCCCTGGTGCCAACTGTTTTCGTTTTCGAGTCTTGAAATTACAAACTCGTCTGTGCCTTCGGGTATTTCAAGCGGAGTGTTCGAGTTCTCGAAAATCAGTCTGATGTTTTCAAATTCTGTAATTTTATTGTAATTCGGAAAATCACCTATGAGCCGCAACGTAACCGGCACCGTTTGGCTTGATTCTTCTAACCTTAAGACAACGCCAAAGCCTGAAATAACGGCCGTTTTAGGAAAATCTGCCGGAAAAATCAATTCCAGCCGAAAACCAATTTGTTTAGTAAAAAACTCAAGCGTTTGGCTCAGATTTTGGCAGGCAACAATGATTTGGATTGATTGGATGTGGTCTTTCATTCGGTTTATTAGTTAAACAGGTAAGCACCTCTGCAAAAACAAATTCAACTATCAGGCAGAAACGCGACTGTAAAGGAGCGTGTCAATGCTAAATGTGCAACACGCTTACTGATGGTCGCGTTTCTGCCTGTGTCAAAATACTTTAATTAAATCGGCTTTTCCTTCAATGTCCATTGTCCATTGTCCATTGTCCATTGTCCTCAGCTACCGTTTAATTCACTCTCATAAATTTCCGATAATTTGACATAATTACGCCAAAAATGTTGTAAATTCTCGATTTCGTTGTCAGTCAGTTCGCGTTTTACCCGGGCGGGTGAACCTAGGACAAAAGACTTCTGGGGAATTACGGTATTAGGCGTCACTAAACTCCCGGCCGCAATCAGCGAGTATTTACCGATTCTGGCGCCGTCTAAAATGGTGGCTCCGATGCCGATCAGACTTCCCTTTTCGATATAACAACCATGAATAGTGGCGGAGTGTCCGACCGTTACTTCTTCTTCGATAATCGTCGTAAATTGCTCTCCCCGCGAAACGTGAATGATAGTTCCGTCCTGGATATTAGTTTTTGCCCCGATCCGAATCGAGTTCACATCACCGCGAAGCACACAGTTATACCAAATGCTTGCCCCGGCTCCGATTTCGACATCCCCGATAATGACCGCATTTTCGGCAATGAACGCAGAACTGTTAATTTTTGGTGTGATGTTTTGAAAATTTTTGATCATTTCAGGCTAAATCGTAGCCCTAAAATTTTCAAATGGCAAGAATTAATAGTTGGTCGAAATCATCAATTTTTCGCACCGATGGTATCTAAAACTTTCATTTCTCAAAACTCTATTTTTTTTTGACAAAAACTAATTACTTTCATACAATTGCAAAAAAACTAATTTGTAATTGGCTCATTACTTTTTAAAATATTTTTGTGTTTTTTTTTGCAGATATAACTGAAAAAGTGCAGCTGATTTTTATTTGTCTGGTAGATTACTAAATAAAATCCATTTTTTGAATTAAAATGATCCATCCCCCTGAAAAGAGCAGCGAGGCAGTTTTTTCTAAGTCTCGGCCAAAAGTTAGTGGTAAATTTTTATTGGTTGATGGCGAAAAATTTTATGTTCGCGGCGTCACCTACGGAACTTTTTGTCCAAACGAGACAGGTGAAAATTTCCCGCCGGCTGAAATCATCGAAAAAGATTTTGAGATGATGGCTACTTTTGGCATAAATTCTGTCCGCACTTATACCGTTCCGCCGAAATCCCTGTTGGATATCGCCCAAAAATATAATTTAAAAGTTCTGGCCGGACTGCCATGGGAACAACATATTACTTTCCTGGACGATCGGCAAAGAATCGCCGACATTGAAAATCGGATTCAGGCAAGCGTTCGCTCATGCGAACAACATCCGGCAATTTTAGCTTACACGTTGGGCAATGAAATTCCGGCCCAAATCGTTCGCTGGTATGGTAAAGAAAAAATTGAGAAGTTTCTCAAAAAACTTCACAAAGCGGGAAAAGCTGTTGATCCTGAGGGGCTTTTTACTTACGTCAATTATCCGACTACCGAATATTTAGACCTTTCTTTTACCGATTTTGATTGTTTTAACGTCTATCTCGAAACGCCGGAAAAGCTCGAAGCCTATCTCAAAAGACTGCATAACTTAGTCGGAGACAGACCGTTGGTGATGGCAGAAATCGGACTTGACAGCCTGCGTAATGGCGAAGAAATGCAAGCCGACAAACTTGATTGGCAGATCCGCTCCGTTTTTTCGAGCGGTTGTGCCGGAACTTTCATTTTCGCCTGGACGGATGAATGGTGGCGCGGTGGTTTCGAGATTGAGGATTGGGATTTCGGCTTAACCACCCGAGCACGAGCACCGAAACCTGCTCTTGATAGAGTTGCCACAGCTTTTGCGGAAAGCCCTTTTCCGATTACCTCAAGTTTGCCAAAAATCTCGGTTGTCTGCTGCAGTTATAATGGAGCAAACACGATTCGGCACACTCTGGATGCGCTGCTCGAAGTTGATTACCCCAATTACGAAGTGATTGTCGTCAATGACGGCTCAACCGACAATTTACGCCAAATCGTTGAAGAATATCCGTTTCGGCTTTTTAACACTCCCAATCGCGGTTTGAGCAACGCCCGAAATTTGGGGATGGAAATGGCAGCGGGCGAGATCGTCGCCTATATTGACGATGATGCCTATCCTGATAAACATTGGCTAAATTATCTGGCCCACGCTTTTACCAGCAGTCAGCACGCCGGAATCGGAGGTCCGAATATCCCGCCTCCCGGTGATGGAATGATTGCCGAAAGCGTGGCCAATGCCCCGGGCGGACCTGTCCACGTTTTGCTGACCGATGATATTGCCGAACATATTCCCGGCTGCAATATGGCGTTTCGGCGCGAAGTGTTGCTCGAAGTCGGCGGTTGCGACGGCAAATACCGGTCGGCAGGTGATGACGTTGACCTCTGTTGGCGGATTCAAGAGAAAGGCTACACGATTGGCTTTCATCCGGCGGCGGTGGTCTGGCATCATCGTCGAAATTCGGTCAAAATGTATTGGCAGCAGCAAAAAGGTTATGGCAAAGCGGAAGCTCTGCTGGAAGAAAAATGGACTTCTAAATACAACTGTTTCGGGCATTTAAGCTGGGGCGGACGAATCTACGGAAAAGGCTTGACCACACCGCTCAAGTTTGAAAAAGACCGGATTTTTCACGGGACTTGGGGAACCGCTCTTTTTCAGTCACTTTACGAAACCGTTCCACGCACTCTTTCGGCAATTCCGCTGATGCCGGAATGGTATTTTGTCGTTCTAGCCCTGGGAGTTCTGTCATCACTTGGCTTTTTTTGGAAACCTTTGTTTCTGATTTTTCCGTTATTTGTTTTGTCCATCAGCGTCGCGATTTTACAAGCCGGAGTGAGCGCGTCAAAAGCGGTTTATTCCAATCCGCCAGATTCAAAATTTGAAAGTTTTTATCGGTGGGCGTTAACGGCCCTCCTCCATTTAATTCAGCCTCTGGCAAGACTTTACGGCAGACTTCAGCATGGTTTAACGCCCTGGCGTAAGCGTGGTCTGGATGGTCTCGAGTTCTCTTTACTGATTCCTCAAACCCGAAGTTTCTTTCTCTGGTCCGAAGTCTGGAAATCTGCCGAAGACTGGCTCACGGGCATCGAAAACTCGATGATTACCCACCGGATCGGAATCAGACGAGGCGGAGATTTTGACCGTTGGGATTTGGAAACCGGCTATGGACTGTTTGCCTGTTCGCGCGGATTACTGACGATTGAGGATCACGGCGGCGGTAAACAATTTCTCAAATTTCGCTGTTGGTCAAGTTTTTCACGTATCGGCTTTCTCTTGCTTGGTTTTTTTGTGGTGGTTGCGGTTTTGGCACTTTGGGACGGAGCGCCTGTGATTGCTGTTGTTTTCGGACTAAGTTCATTATTTGTCATTTGGAAAATCCTCCAAAACTCGGCCAAAGGCCTGCATAGCCTTTCAAAGGCCTTTTTAGAACAACAGCTTAAAACTCAAGAAACTCCTGGTCATCCGGGTTCTGAAGAAAACATTGAAGATGTAGATATGACTCCCGCATTACCTGAAATCGCAGTGGCTCAGGCTTTCTCCTCAGCTTCGGACATATTTTCAGTCCCCCGTTTTCAGCCTAGAAAAACTAAATCTATTGATTAAACTCTAAGTATTTGAAATGAAAAAAGATTTACAAATAATTTCAAGACTTCTCAAATACGTTTTGCGCTATCGAAACCGTCTTTTGCTGCTTTTGCCAATTGCGTTGTTCGGAGTTTTACTGGAAATTTCCAAGCCGTTACCTCTAAAAATTATTTTCGACTATGTGTTGGCAAATCAGCCTCTGCCGAATGCCTGGGCAAATATTCTTTCCGCATTTTCACGTTCCGATTTACTTTTCTGGAGCGTGACCTTGGGCATTTTAATTGTTTTGGGAAGTGCGTTAATCGGATTATTTGTCACCAATTTCACTATTTCACTGGCGCAAAAGTTAGTCTATGATTTTTCGCTCGACCTTTTTGCCAAATTGCAGCAACTTTCATTAACCTATCACGGAAAAAGTAAAGTAGGCGACATCACCCAAAGGCTAAATCAAGACGTTTTTGTGGTTTACTTTGTGGTTGCCCAGATTGCTTTGCCGTTTTTGACCTCGTCAATTTGTCTGCTCGGAATGTTCTTAGTAATGATGCAATTGGATGTCACATTGGCTTTGATTGCTTTAACGGTTATTCCTTTGCTGATTGGTTCATTGGTTGTTTTTGCGAATCCGATGACCAACACTACCCATCATCAATACAGTACCCAAGGCGAATTGACAGCATTTCTTCAGCAAAGCTTGACCTCGATGAAAGCTATTCAGGGTTTTGCCCGTGAAGAATACGTCTATAAAAAATTGAAAAAGAAAGCATCGGATTTTGGGGAAGCCTATAAAGGCGCCAATCGGGTGTCAACCGGATTTAATCAGGTAACTACCTTAATTACAGGGCTGGCCGCTGCGATTTTGTTGGGATTGGGGGCAAATAAGGCTCTCAATGGTACGCTCTCAAACGGTGATTTATTGGTTTTTCTTGGCTACATCGGCGGGTTATATGGTCCGGTTAATTCGTTGGCAACAGCAATCGGCGCCACCATGGTGTTAAGCGCAAGAAGCCGTCGGGTGTTTGAAATCCTCGATTCAAATGAAGTGATTCCTGAAAAAGATCATCCTGTAATTCTGGAAAATCCGCGCGGGGCTATCACTTTTGAAAATGTTCTTTTTGGTTACGGGAAAGGTGAAAATGACAGTCGTCTGATTTTGAATGATGTCTCGTTTGAAGTTCGCCCCGGTCAAATCGTTGCCATCGTTGGTGCCACCGGAGTCGGAAAAACTTCTTTAGTTTCATTACTTTGCCGGTTTTATGACGTTTGGGCCGGAAGGATCTTGATTGACGGAATTGATATTCGAGATTATTCGCTCAAATCGTTGCGGGAAAATGTCTCATTGGTTTTGCAAGAGCCTTTTCTTTTTCCGATGAGCATTGCCGAAAACATCGCTTTTGGTCGTCCCGATGCCGCCGGCGAAGAAATCATTGAAGCGGCAAAAATCGCTCAAGCACACGAATTTATCGAAAAACTTCCCGATGGTTACGACACGGTTATTACGGAACGAGGAAATTCTCTGTCAGGCGGAGAAAAACAACGAATTGCAATTGCCCGAGCCTTGCTCAAGAATGCACCGATTCTGATTTTGGACGAGCCAACCTCGGCTTTGGACGCCAATACCGAGTCGAAAATTTTCAAAGCGATGACCAAGTTGATGGAAGGCAGAACGACTTTTGTAATTTCGCATCGGCTTTCGACCATTCGTCGCGCTGACCAGATTATTACCTTAAAGGACGGCAAGATTGTCGAAACCGGCACTCACGAAACTTTGCTTTCAGCCGGAAATGTTTATGCGGATTTGTATCGGCATCAGCATATTGCGGCGATGTAAGACGAATTACGAATTACGAATTATGAGTGAGAATTTAACATTCCGACTTTTTCAGCCTGATGATATACTCGGCATTTTGCGCCTTTGGGAGGAAGAATCGGGGTGGGGCGGAATTACTGAAGAGCAGTTTAAACGTTGGATTTACACGCCTTTTGGGGATTGTTTGATTTCGGTTGCGGTTGATGAAAGCGGAAAAATTGTTGGGCAACAGATTTTTATGCCGTCTAAGTTTTATCTGAAAGGGGCGCAATTCAAAGCCTGTCGGGTTTTAGCACCGATCATTGCCAAAAATTTTCGGGATAATATCCGGCAAAAGAACCATCCTTTTTACCAGATGCACCGTGTTTGTTTGGAGGCGGCGATTTTGGAAAAATTCAGTCTGATTTATACTTTTCCGCTTCATTCGTGGATGACGGTGATGAAGATTTTCCCCCGCTTCGGATTGCCGAAATTTGAGATTGCCGAATATGAATGCTGGTCGCTTCCGAAAGCGAAGTTTGAAAACTTTTCGCTGATGTCGGATGACTTGGAAACATCTCAAACAACGGAAATTTCGGTTGCTTTTGATGAATTTTGGAGCGTGGCAAAAGATAGTTTTCCAATTAAATGCGGGATGGTTCGGGATGCTGAAAGACTCCGTTGGAAATTGGGTAATCACCTGATTTTCACCACCCGAAACGGCACAGGTAAAATAATCGGCTATGTCGGAATTAACCAAAAAACAGGTTTAGTGATTGATATGCTGACGGCTTCGCCGAATGATTTGGAATTGGTTTTTGCTTCGACCTTAAAGGCTTTGAACCGCTTTGAAAGTAAAAACGGCGCATTTAACTTCGGCGGAATCGGCTTGATGAAAACCGAAATTTTTGCGCCTCTGATTGAAAATTTCGGCTTTGAAAAAACCGATTTTAAATTTGCCTTTGGTTGCTATTCGATTGATTCCGCCGTTAAAACCGAATCAATTTTGCCGCCGAATTGGTATAAACTGCCGGATGAT
>JANOEF010000250.1:0-10826 GCA_031413075.1 Acidobacteriota bacterium
TTACCTTTTTACTCATATCTCAGCGCCTCGATCGGATTCAGTCGGCTGGCACGGAAGGCCGGTATGACACCGGCCAAAAACCGATCAGATGCTTGTAACAAAAGTGATTATGCAATTAAGAATCATAATTGACAAGAGTCTATCCGTCGTCCCGATGAAAGTTGCGGAAAATCCAAACCTCTGCTAAACAAAATATTTTGCCCCTTCCACACTGTTTGAATTTGAATTTTCGCTTGAACAAAAACATAATACATGCCAAAATGACTGCAAATTTTCCATCAAGATAATAATGCTAAAAAAGCCAAATCTACTTTTTTTGTGCCTCGGTTTCGTTATTTCGGTTAATATCTGGGCGCAACCTATCAACCTCTTACCGGTTGAGCCAAAACGTGAATCAGCCCGCGCCGCTCTGAAAACTTTTCTTGAGGCGTTTCAACAACCTCGGGGCAGTCTTAATCCGGATCCGTTGGAGGAAGCCGTTAAATGTCTGGATTTGCAGTCCATTCCCTCTGAATATCGGGCTATTAAAGGGTTAGAGTCGAGTGTCCAATTAAAAGAGATTATTGATTCGGTTGAAAATTTTCATCCCGAGGATGCTCCGGTTGAAAAGGATGGTCCCCCATTTGTTATTTTTCGTTCTCAGATCGGTGAAATTGTGATTGCCAGACAAGCAACCGGTGAGTGGCTCTTTACCCGTCAAACAATTCAATTTCTTCCCCTGCTTTTGGCTTCGATCGAAGAAGAAAAACGGCGAACCGGAACCGCAATTTTGACCCAATCTGAAAGCATCGGCTCACAAATCCGCGAAAAAATGCCACCCGTTCTGAAACAAAATATATTGTTTCTTGAATTATGGCAATGGCTCGGACTTCTAATTCTGTTGATCTTTGGAGTTCTGGTTTGGAGAGTGACGCAAACGATCATCTCACTTACACTTGGAAATGTTTTTCGACGCCGCTATCCAGTGTTGACGGACGAACAAATCAAAAAACTCTATTCACCGCTCGGGCTCCTGGCGGCTGCCTTAACTTTTCGACCAGGCTTGCGTGGTCTGGCCTTAACCCAAAATTCTTTGACCATTTTCCGGACTTTAATATTTATCCTGACAGCAGTGTCCATAATTTGGTTTGCTTATCGAATGGTTGATCTGATCACCGCAGGATTACGAAAACGCTCTCTTGAGACCGAATCTCAAACTGATGATTTGCTGCTTCCGTTCATCAGCGTAATTATGCGAATCGCCATCGTCGTCACCGGCAGTATGGTAGTTGCTGAAAACCTTGATTTCAATGTTACCAGTCTGATTGCCGGACTCGGAATCGGCGGAATTGCCATTGCTTTGGCTTCTCAGGAAACTCTGAGCAATTTTTTCGGCTCTCTGGTTTTGCTGATCGAACGTCCTTTTACTTCCGAAGATCATGTCTCAATTGATGGAATTCATGGTACGATCAAAGAAATCGGACTTCGCAGTACCAGAATTTTAACCCTTGACAATTCACTGATCACCTTGCCCAATTCTAATATTGCCAAAGCGATCATCATCAACCAAGGTATCAAAGGTCGCCGAAGCTGGGTTGTCAAGATTTCAGTTCCCTATAAAAACGGCGCTCAAAAAGTTGATCAGATTTGTGCAGGAATTAAAGAAATCATCACCAAAAGCGAGTTCTTTAACCGTGAGATGTTCAAAATACATCTTTTTGACGTAGTCCCGTCATCGCTGATTTTAAGAGTAGAACTTAATTTTGTCAGTGATAATGACGATGTCGAATTAGCCGGACGGCATCAATTTATTATGGACGTGCTGCGGCTGGCAGATGAGTTAGCGATTGAATTGGAAGTGCCAAACTAGCGATTTTATTTCGAAGATCCGTTTTATTTTTTTGGTGGCTCTAACAGAACCGCTTTTGGTTTTGTTTGTCCCTTTGAAAAGCCAGACCAAAAACTTTACCAGTTTACTCATATCTCAGCGCCTCGATCGGATTCAGTCGGCTGGCACGGAAGGCTGGTATGACACCGGCCAAAAAACCGATCAGACAAACTAACAAAACGACCCAGGTAATCGAAAAAAGTCTGAAAGCAAAAAGGTGGTAGCCTTCAAATGATTCGAGATAGGAGGCAGCTAAGACCCAATTGGCAATAGTTCCGACCAACATTCCAATGACTACGCCAGTTATCGCTCCCCAAAAACCAATCAAGACTGATTCTAACGAAAAAAGCAGGAATATTTTTTCCCGTCCCAGTCCGAGTGCCTTTTGCAAGCCGATTTCTTTGGTCCGTTCCATGACGGCCACCACCAAAGTATTGATGATTCCGAATGACGCGGCCAGCAGCGCAATAAAAGCAAAGAAATTCAGCCCGATTTGCAAAATTCCGATCGCATCGTAGGTGCGCTTTTTTTGATCGGCGAAAGTTTCCGCCCGAAAGCCTTTTTCATCAAGTTTTCGTTTTATTTCTTCGATCTTCTTTTCGCTGGCAGTATCCAGTTGAAAGGTAAAGTCCCAAAACTTGTTGTAATTATTAGACATTCTTTGTTGATCATCATAAACCTGACGGGCCGTCTCCGTATCTACATAACAGTAATAATTAACCATAAACCCTTTGGTTGCGACCCCGACAACTTTTATGGATCTGGTTTTAATCTCTCCGGATTGCCCGATTTTATAGGCAATGGTTACGTCTTTGCCGACCAGAGCAGAAATGTCCGGATTCAAAACCTTAGCCAGAACCAGCGGAATTACGATTTCGCCGGGGCCTTCGATCGAGCGGCCAACTTCGACTTTTTGTCGAACGCCTTCGGAAAGCATACCCAGATCTAATTTGTATTTTTTGATCCCATCCAAGGTCAGATACTCCCCGTCCAACGAGTATCGCGGGGTAATGGTTTTGACTTCGGGCAATTCTTTTCTTAAACCCTCAATTTGCGACATCTCAACGGTGAAAGAGTTCGGGTCAATGACGTTTCCCGACTCATCCTGAGTTTTTTCTCGATATTCAATCTCCTCGTCAACCGTTTTCTTATCATCGTTGGCTTGGAACTTTTTTCCGACAAACAAAATGTTGTTGCCTTCGATATTTTTGACCTGATTCTCGACGTAACCCTTCAGTCCATCACCGAGACCATTTGTCATTACCAAAGTAAATGAGCCGACAAAAATCGCCATGATGGTCAAAAACGTGCGGAGTTTGTTTCGCAAAAGATTGCGGTTGGCAATTCGTAATAAATCTCTGAATCTCATAGTTGTTTTCTCGGACAAATGGTTAAGCAACAATGCACAATTAACAATGGACAATGGACAATGGACAATGAAGAAAACCTAAAAACCAAGGTTACTCAATTATTTGCAAACTTTTCTTGATTTTTAAGATGTCGCAAAACTTTTGCTGACTTGCTTATGGACAATGGACTATGAAGAAAACCTGAAAGCCAAAGTTGCTCAACTATTTGGCGGCATTTCTTGATTTTCATGCTGCCGCAAAACTTTTGCTGACCTGCTTAAAATGAGCCAAAATTTCTGGCTACCTTTCTCCTATCCCTGATTACTTCTCCATCCCGTAATTCAATAATTCTTTGACATTTATTGGCTAATTCGGAATCGTGGGTAACGATCACGAGCGTAATTCCCTTTTCACGATTCAGATCAAAGAGCATTTTTTCGACTATGTGGCCGGTGTTTGAATCGAGATTACCGGTCGGTTCATCGGCAAAGATAACCTTTGGACTTCCGACCAAGGCCCGGGCGATGCACACCCGCTGTTTTTCGCCGCCTGACAAATCCTTGGCTTTTTTATCTTCTTTGTCTTTGAGTTCGACCGCTTCGAGAGCGTCCATCGCCGCCCGAATCATCTTATATTGGCTCATGCCGCGAATTCGTAACGGAAAAAGAACATTTTCGAGAACCGTTTCGCGCCCGTTCAAAAAGAATTGTTGAAAGACAAATCCGAACTTTTCATTCCTCAGCAGATTTCGCTGTTTTTCCGAAAGCATGGAAACATCTGCTTCATCGAACATGACCCGACCCACTGTCGGTGCGTCCAGACAGGCCAGGAGATGCATCAGGGTTGATTTTCCGCTCCCGGATTTGCCGACGATGGCGATGCAGTCGCCCTGGTCAATTTTGAGATTGACGTTTTTCAAGACCTCATAATCAACGCCGTCGCTGTTGTATGTTTTTGACAAATTGATGGCTTCGAGCATATTCTTCGGGGTTTAGTTTTTCTTTAATTTTGATTTAATTTTATTTATTATTTTCATCAAAGACTCTTTCCAAAGGAGTTTTACCATATTTATCATACATTGAAATCTCCCCTTTTTTGGAGGCCTCAATCAATTTTGGAATTTCTTGGTTGATAGAAATATTTGACATTTCATGACCCCATTTGTCCATTCCGCAGCCGCAGTTTGAACATATACCTCCACCCCAGGAAATTTGTTTGTTCAGATTCGGCGGTCTCAACAGAGAGGCTTTTTCGCTACATTTCGGACAAATTACGGGGCGAAGATTTACCCCCAAATCACCCTGCCGTCTGATAGTTTGAATCAAAATTTTCAAACCGAAGCCTCCCACGACAAAAACGGTCAGAAAAAATAAAAATAAAATTACCAACAACAAAATCATGAATTTTTACCTAAACTGCTCCAAAAATCGCACGTCGTTATCAAACATATAGCGAATATCATCGAGGGCATACATCAGGGCGCACATTCTTTCGAGTCCGAAACCAAAGGCAAATCCGGTGTAAGTTTCAGGGTCAACTCCGCAATTTTTCAGGACATTCGGATGGACCATGCCGCAGCCGCCGAGTTCGATCCAGCCTGAGCCTTTGCACGGTCGGCAACGATCGCCTTCAAAAGTGCCTGTGCCATCGCATTTGAAGCAGGAAAAATCGAATTCTGCGCTCGGTTCGGTAAAAGGGAAATAGCTTGGACGCATCCGGATTTTGGTATCTTTTCCAAATAAACGGCGTAACCATTCGGCGACAGTTCCTTTCAAATGAGCCATCGTGATTCCTTTGTCCACACATAACCCTTCGATTTGGTGAAACATCGGAACATGTGTCATATCTGGAGTGTCACGCCGAAAAACTCTGCCGGGAGCAATCACTCTGAGGGGCGCACCTCGGCGTTCCATAGCCCGAATTTGGACAGTTGAAGTTTGTGAACGCAAGGCCAAACCCGTGGTAGTGTAAAAAGTGTCTTGCGATTCGCGGGCCGGATGCCCCTCGGGAATATTCAAGGCCTCAAAATTGTAATAATCAGTCTCAATTTCGCGGTCGTCCTCAATCGCGTAACCCATTGACACAAATATGTCTTCGATGCGTTGGCGCAGTAGAGTCAACGGATGCAGATGCCCAACCCGCGGGCGGCGCGAAGGCAGGGTCACATCAATCGCTTCTTTGGCAATCTTGGCTTCGGTAATGAATAATTTGAGTTTTGTTTCAACTTCTTCAATCGCCGTCACGATGTCTTTTTCCACCGATTGCACGAATTGCCCGAACTCGCCGCGTGATTCGGGCGGAACCCGGCCAATCAACTTTTTAGACTCGGCAATGGCTGATTTTTTGCCCGTATGTTTAATTCGGATTTCGCCTAATTCGCGTTGTAAGTTTTCGGCATCGGCTAGATTTAAGCCGTCTAAATTCAAATTTGAAAAGCGTCCAAAATCTTGATTGAACGCTTCTCTGATTATCTCCACTTGTTCTTTCTGCTCGTTCATTTATTGTTCGTTTGCCCATTTTCGGACTTCTTTAACCCATTTGTTATAAACTTCGTTTAAGCCTTTTTGTAAAAACCGAGTCGCTTTTTCACTCGATAAAGATGGTAAGGCGATTGAATTTTTTATCGGTAGATATTTTTCGCCGTGAAGTTTGAAAAATTCTACTTTTTCGCCTTTATAAAGCCAAATTTCTGATACGCCCAAGGCCGCATAAATCGGGAATTTGTCGAGGGAAGGGCTAGTTACGTCAACTTCAATCACTAAATCAGGCGGCGGGTCTTTGCTCAAATCCAAATCTAAGAGTCCACGCACTTTGCTTTCGTTCTTAATATAAAAAGCTGTATCTGCTTCAACGCCTTTAGATTTCGCTCGTTTGCGAAAGGTTGTTTTACCGGCATTTAAAAGATTAATGTCTTTTTCAACGCAAATATTTGTAACTAAATCGCGCAAAATTTCCGTCGGATGCTCATGTTTGAATAAAGGCACTTCTACCTCCAAAACTCCATTGTCAAAAGCGAAATGAAGGGCATTTGAGTCTTTGTATTCATCCAAAAGTTGTTCATAAAAATCCCAACTGATGCTTTGCAAAATCAGTTTCTGATTGATTGCCGAATGTGCGATTTCTTCTAATGAAAATTCAACTCGTTCCATAGCCCAATTTTAACACAACAGATTCCTTACTGAAAACAAAAAAGCAAGGGCCTGCCTTAAGCACTTGCACCCTTTGCCTTTTTTTTCTTTTGATTTGAATTTTAAGCCGTAGCTTGTTTGCTGATCGCTTCTTTGGCCTGTCCGGCTAAATTGGCAAAACCATCAGGTTGATTTACTGCCATATCGGCCAGGACTTTGCGGTCTAATTCGATTCCGGCAACCTTCAAGCCGTGCATAAAGTTCGAATAATTTGTTCCATTCAAACGAGCCGCCGCGCCGATCCGGACAATCCACAACGAACGAAAATCACGTTTTTTCAACTTTCTGCCGGTGTAGGCAAATTTTAATGCTCTTTCCACCGATTCTTTGGCCGAACGATAAAGTTTCGACTTGGTTCCACGATAGCCTTTGGCTAAGGCTAATATTTTTTTGCGCTTTGCGACGCGCTTATTTCCACGTTTTACTCTTGGCATTTCTTCACTCCTTCGTCGTGAAAATTAAAAATTAAAAATGAAGAATGAAAAATTCCGGAATAATTTTTAATTTTTAATTTTGCATTTTTAATTTTTTAATCTCTTCCGTATGGCAACATTTTTTCAACTCGTTTTTGGTCGCCTTCGGAAACGTATGTATCAATGTCTAAATTACGTTTACGTTTATTAGTTTTTTTGGTCAAAATGTGACGAGCGTGCGAATGTCCGCGCTTGAACTTGCCCGAAGCTGTCGAACGAAATCGCTTGGCTGCGCCCTTGTGTGTTTTTAATTTTGGCATAATTACTCCAGCTAGACCTTTGATTTTAGATTTTTGAGCTCAAAACGAGTCAAAGTTAAAGGTCAATTTTTAATAAATTTTATTCAGTTTTATCCGCAGGTTTTTCGGTTTTCGGTTTTTCCGGTTTTGGCATATTCTTTTTCGGCACCAAGATCATAAACATCTGATAGCCTTCCATTTTAGGATAAACCTCGACATCTGCCACCTCGGCTAATTCTTCGCGCATTCGAGCCAGAATTTTTGAGCCAAGTTCACGGTGAGACATTTCGCGTCCGCGAAAAGCAATCGCCGCCCGCACTTTGTCACCATCGAGGAGCCAGCCTTTGGCTCTTTCGACCCGGTAACCATAATCGTGATCATCCGTTCCGGGGCGAAATTTTACTTCCTTTACTTCAACCTTGACTTGTTTTTTCTTGGCTTCGTGAGTTTTCTTTTTTTGCTCATAAAGAAACTTTCCGTAGTCAATGATTTTACAAACAGGCGGCTGAGCATTTGGAGCAATTTCGACTAAATCCAATCCCATATCACGGGCTTTTTGGATTGCGTCACGCGTGTCCATAACGCCAAGCGCTTCCCCTTCTTCAGTTACGACTCGCACCGCCGGAATCCGAATTCGCTCGTTAGTGCGATGCAACGGCTCTCTCTTAAATGGCGGACGATTTCCTCGTCCTCTAAAAACTGCGATAAAAACCTCCTTTGTTAGAATTAAAAATTAAATGTTAAGAATTCAAAACGAATCTTAATTTTGTATTTTTAATTTACTCAAAACTAATCGCTCTCGAATCTTTCATTCGCTGAGCCATTTCCTTAAATTCGGCCAAAGTCATTTGCCCGATGTCGCCTTGCTTGCGCTCCCGGACGGCAACTTTGTGCTCTTCCAATTCCTTGTCGCCAAGGATTAACATAAATGGAACTTTTTGAAGTTGGGCGTGGCGAATTTTGGCCCCTACTTTTTCGGAACGCAAATCGGCCTCAACCCGAAAACCTAATTCTTTTAATTCCTTCAAAATACTTTCGGCATAATCGCTAATTCTATCGGTAATCGGTAAAATTGCAACCTGCACCGGGGCCAGCCAAAACGGAAAGGCGCCGGCATAATGTTCAATTAAGACTCCGAAAAATCTTTCGACCGAACCGAACAAAGCCCGATGCACCATCACCGGACGATGCGGTTTGTTATCCACCCCGATAAATTCGAGTTCGAACCGGTCAGGCAAATTAAAGTCAAATTGAACGGTCGAAAGCTGCCAGAGCCGTCCGATCGAATCCTCGACTTTGATGTCAATTTTCGGCCCGTAAAAAGCGGCTTCGCCTTCGATCCTCTCATACGGAATTTGACGGCGGTTCAGGGCGTTGACCAGTGCAACTTCGGCGCTGGCCCAATCTTTGTCAGAACCTAAGTAACCTTTATTCTCAGCCCCGCCGCGGACCGAAAGCTCGACTTTGAATTTTTCAAATCCAAAAGTTTTGAAAACATCATAGGCAAAATCAACACAGTTTCCAACTTCGTCTTCGACCTGATCGGGACGACAGAAAATATGTGCATCGTCCTGAGTAAATCCCCGCACCCGCATCAAACCGTGCAGCGTTCCCGATAATTCAGCCCGGTAAACCGTTCCAAGTTCGGCATAGCGCAACGGCAGTTCACGATAGGAACGCGGATGAGTTTTATAAATTCCGATGTGGAACGGGCAATTCATCGGTTTCAAACGAAATTCAGTGTCTTCGCCAAATTTTTCCGGCATCCCGATCGGCTCAAACAGTCCGTCGGCATAATTCTGCTCGTGACCGCTGGTTTGCCACAACTGGCGTTTGGCAATATGAGGCGTAAAAACCAATCCGTAACCACGTTTTTGCAATTCTTCGCGCAGATAATTTTCCATATCTGTCCGAATCGCGCCGCCTTTCGGATGCCAAAAAATAAAACCCTGTCCGTAATCGTCTTGAATCGAGAACAGATCTAATTCTTTGCCTAATTTTCGATGGTCGCGCTTTTCGGCTTCTTCGCGCTGTTTAACCCAGGCATCAAGTTCTTCCTGCGACGCAAATGCCGTCCCGTAAATTCGCTGCATCTGCTCATTTTCGGCATCGCCTTTCCAATAGGCACCCGATAAAGCCAATAACTTAAATGCTTTAAGTTTGCCGGTATGTCCGACGTGCGGACCCAGACAAAAATCTACAAACGAAGTTGAGTCAATGTAATAAGCAGTAGCGGTCAGGTCGGCTTTTTCCGCAATCAACTCACATTTCAACGGTTCATGGCGTCCGGCAAAAAGTTCGACTAATTCATTTTTTGGAATGACTTCGCGGCGGTAAACGAGGTTTCGCTTCGCCATTTCGCGCATTTTCTTTTCAATCACTGCTAAATCCGCTTCGGTCAAAGTCCGTGGGGCGATCACATCGTAATAAAATCCGTAGCGCGGATCGTCCATCAGGGCGGGACCAACGCCGAGTTTGGTTTCGGGGAAAAGCTCCAGCACGGCCGCCGCCAGCAGATGCGCGGTCGAGTGTCGAATAACTTCCAGCCCGTCGCGCGTATCGGTCACAATCGGCTCAAGCGATAAAACATCTGCTGTTTCGTCCAATTTGAGAGACAAATCAACCTCAACGCCGTTGACTTTGGCCGCAATGGTTTTCTTCAAAACATCCCGGTCAAACGCCTTTATCGCATCCAAAACGGAAACCGCTTCGGAAAACTCCTGAATTTTTTCGCCGAATTTTATCTGCATAACTTTGTTAATTGTTAATGGTTAATTGTGAATGCTCCTCGGTGAAGCTCTTATCAATTATCAACTAACTGACTACTACTTTGGTTTTGATTTGATTCGATAAGAGCGACTTTGCTTCGTTCAGAGTTGCGTCTTTAGGCGCGAATCTAAACTTTCACGCCATTAGAAGCGTGTCGTAGTAGTTATTAAAAAAGCAAAGTTCTTCGTTAGCATCTTATCAAAAAATGTTGACAGGAATTTCGCCTGTCGAATAAAGAGAGGATTGTAACACTGACCGAGATAAAAAGGCAAATGTGCAATTTTTAGTCACGAATCGCGTAATCCATCGCTTGAGCGCTCAACATTTCCATCTGCCGAATCGATATTATTTTCAACCGCCATTTTGCGGACAATATCAATCGCTTGCAAAGCATCATCACCGCTGATTAGATTTATTAAACCATTTTTTTGTTTCATTTTTATTGCTTTTTTATGTTGCATCAATCAAATAGTTTTTGCTGCAAGTTATTTACGCAAACTAAAGTTCAAATTCTCAACTCTATTCTCCTAACTCCGATTATCAATTTGCGTTTGAATATATTCGCCGAAATGTTCTATTTCTTTGTGTTGTTTGGTAAATTCCAAAAGTTCGTGAAGCCGCCGTATATCTTTTTCGGCTGATTCGGTGTTTCCGGCTGCTTTGTGCGTATCAAAACGGATTCCCAAAGATTTAGCGATATTCGGTAAAATTTGAGGATAACCGTCAATCAGCATTTGTTCCCAAAGATTGATTGCATCGCCGTAAAACTTAATCGCTTCGGTTAATTTGCCTAAACCTCGAAGCGAAACGCCTTTGTTCAGATAAGCCATCGCCAAATCGTTGGCAAGTTCGGGGCGACCGTTCTCAACCAACGGTTTCATAATCACAATCGCTTTGTCGTATTCGGCAATCGCTTCGGTTAATTTGCCTAAACTATCAAG
>JANOEF010000251.1:0-11829 GCA_031413075.1 Acidobacteriota bacterium
GAGGGTTCCGGCCTCAAACAAAAATTGAAGCATAATATCTTTGTTTCTGGCCCCAAGAGCTTTTCGGATCCCGATTTCTTTGGTTCTTTCGGTCACTGCGACCAACATAATATTCATAATGACGATGGCTCCAACTACCAGGGCAATGGCCGGAACTATCATAATTACCAAAAAAGCAACTCCAAAAATCCGGTCACGAAAACCGGTAATCGCATCCGGGGTCATGACGGCAAAATTATCCTTTTCGTTGCCGGTCAGACGCCGTTGGACCCGCATTAAGGTCCGGGTTTCTTCTACCGCATCTTTAAATAACCGGTCAGATTTGGCAGTTGCCACAAAAAATAAACTTCGGCTTCGATTCAAAGGACCGAAATTTGAGGCGTATGTTTTAAGCGGAAGAAAGACAAAAATATCCTGCGGCATACCAAAAACCGTCCCTTTTTCGACCTGAATGCCAACTACTTTATACGGAATCCCTCGAATATAAATGTCTTCGCCAATGGCTGATTTTGTCGGGAACAATCTATTCGCCAACTCTGAACCGACAAAACAAACCCGCACCGCTCCATCATTTTCCGCCGTTGTAAAAAACCGGCCTTCGGCAATATCAAGATTATCAATTTCGGCGACAACCGCTTCCATCCCCTCCACCCGAACATCTTCTAAAGTTTCTTTGCCAACTTTAATATCGGCTAGGTTAGGGCGGGCCTTGGCCCCAATTTTATCTATTAATTGGGAGCGCTCTCTGATGTATTCCATCTCGTCAACAGTTAATTCTTTATTGCGTCTTTGAGCGGCGGCGATGGTGTCGGTATCCTTAAAATCTTCAAAAAAATTAAATCGCTGGACAGAAAAAGCATTTGAGCCGATGCCGGCAATCTTTTCATCTACATATTTGTTAAACCCTTGTAGAATTGAAAGCACCAGCATAAAAGCGGCGACTCCGATTATCATTCCAAGGAGGGTCAAAAATGAACGAAGTTTATGCGCCCAAATAGCGGTTAAAGCGAGTTTTATAGTTTCGACAAAGTTCATAAACGATTTTGATAATGTTTTTCCTACTTACTATACGCATCACACTTCAAAAAGGTTATCTGGCAAGCGTTGGCCAAATTTATCGAAAACCGTCGTTAATACCTCGTAAAACTTCTGAGCCCGGACAAAGTTCTGATTCAGTCAATTTGTTCAATGGAGTATCGGTTGTATTCAAAAGCTGATGCAAATCCTGATGTTCTCCATTCATATAGAGCAATCCCGTCAGAATTTCGCCCACTGATTTTGCCTTTTGCATTGCATTAATGGCCGAAAATCTATCCAAAGGGTTCCATTGTTTTGAAACCTTGTTGAGCCGAATCATTGTTCCGTCGTGCATCGTCAAATCCTGCGTGGTTCCTTCTTCATAACTCGTGTTGATTTCCCGAGCCAACGGGACAAAATCAAAGGTCGAAGTTGCTTCAAGATGTTCGCGGACGTAGTCATAAGATTTGGTCGAGCCGACATTGTTATTAAAAGTCACACACGGGGAAATGACGTTCAAAAAAGCAAAGCCTTGATGCGACATGGCAGCTTTGATGAGCGGAATTAACTGGTCTTTGTCACCGGAAAAACTCTGAGCCACAAAGGTTGCCCCAAGTTCCATCGCCAAACCGCATAAGTCTATTGATTCAAACAAATTAACATTGCCGGACTTATTCTTTGAACCGGCATCGGCGGTGGCGGAATCCTGCCCTTTGGTCAAACCGTAACAACCGTTATTCATCACGATATAGACCATATTCAGATTGCGCCGGACAACGTGGACAAACTGTCCCATCCCAATCGAAGCCGTGTCGCCATCGCCCGAAACCCCGAGATAAATCAGTTCTTTATTTGCCAGGTTGGCGCCTGTCGCCACGGACGGCATCCGCCCGTGGACCGAGTTGAAGCCGTGCGAGTTCGACAAAAAATAAGCCGGAGTTTTTGACGAACAACCGATGCCCGAAAGCTTCGCAACTTTATGCGGCTCAATGTTTAGCTCAAAACAAGCCTGAGCAATGGCGGCACTTATCGAATCGTGCCCACAACCGGCGCAGAGTGTCGAAAGCGAGCCTTCATAATAATCAACCGTGTAACCCAAATCGTTTTTGGGCAAATTCGGATGGCGAAATTTAGAACGTAAATATGACATAGTTAATGGTTAATGGTTAATGGTTAATTATAAATGGTTAATCTTTTGGAAAAATCAACTATTTACAGTTCACCATTGATAATTACATTTTTAATCAGATTATAAATAAAATCGGCAGTTATCGGCATTCCATCATAATTCAAAATCGAAATAAGTTTATCAGCGTTGACGCCTAACTCTATCATCATCAGTGATTTAAATTGAGCATCGCGGTTCTGTTCGATGACGAAAACTTTTTCGTGAGCATTCACGAATCCGACAAATTCTTTGCCAAACGGGAATGCTTTGACCCGCATTGCATCGAGTGTGATGCCTTCGTTTTTTAACAGTTCAATGGCTTCTTCGGCAGAATAGGTTGATGTCCCGAAAAAGATCACGCCGTATGTTGAAGTGCTTTCAGTTTGATAAAATTCAGGGGTTGGAACAATCGTCGCGGCGGTTTCAAATTTCTTTACCAGACGTTCCATATTTCGTTGATAGGCCGCGCTGTCCTCGGTATAAACGGCGTATTCATCGCGCGAACTGCCACGAGTCACAAATGCTCCTTTCGTTTCGTGAGTCGCGGGGATGGTTCGATAAGGGATGCCGTCATCATCGGTGTCCAAATAACGTCCGTATCTACCCAAATTTTCGAGGGTTTCCGTATCTAAAACTTTTCCACGCTGATATTTACGGTTATCATCCCACGTCAGCGGCTGGCAAATATGGTCGTTCATGCCCAAATCCAAATCCGTCATGACAATGACTGGTGTTTGCAATTTTTCGGTTAAATCAAACGCTTCGGCAGTCATTTCAAAACATTCCTTCGGCGTTGAGGGAAACAATAAAACGTGCTTCGTATCCCCATGCGCGGCGTAAGCAGCCTCAAGAATGTCGGATTGTTGCGTCCGCGTCGGCATTCCCGTCGAAGGTCCGGTGCGCTGAACATCAATCAAAACCGTCGGAATTTCGGCAAAATAAGCGAGTCCTAAAAATTCATTCATTAACGAAACGCCGGGACCGCTGGTCGCAGTAAATGACCGTGCTCCGTTCCAATTTGCGCCAATTACCATCCCGATAGCGGCCAGTTCGTCTTCGGCCTGGACAATCGCAAAATTTTTCTTACCGGTTGTTTTATCAACTCGCAATTTTTCCGCATATTTGGCAAACGCGTCCACCACCGAAGTCGAAGGAGTAATCGGATACCAGGCCGCCACTGTGGCACCTGCATAAATCGCCCCCAAACCACAAGCCGAATTACCCGTCATCAAAATCGAATCGCCAAGTAAATCCCGCCGTTCAACTCGCAAATTTAAAGGACATTCAAAATTTTGTTTGACATAATCAACTCCCAACTTCAAAGCTTTGATGTTCGGTTCGATCAGTTTTTCTTTTCCCTTGAATTGTTCGCCCAACTGATTTTCCAAAACACTGAATTCGATGTCAAAAAATGCAGAAAGCGCCCCAACATAAATGATGTTTTTGAAAAGCTGCCGCTGCCGCGGGTCAGTAAAATTTGAATTGGAAAGCTCCATCAAAGGAATCCCGAGGTAATTAATGTCATCCCGGATATATTGTGCATGCAATGGCTTAGAACTGTCATAAAGAAAATATCCGCCCGATTGGACGTCCGTTACATCTTTCGCCAAACTCTGCGGATTGACGCTGACCATAAAATCAACCCCCTCGCGTCTCCCCAGATAACCTTTTTCGCTGACACGGACTTCATACCAGGTCGGAAGTCCTTGAATATTGGACGGAAAAATATTTTTCGGGGTGACGGGAATCCCCATCCGAAAAATCGCTTTGGTAAAAAGCGCATTGGCACTCGCCGACCCCGTCCCGTTGACGTTGGCAAATCTGATGACAAAATCGTTAATTTTATTTTCGCTCATTTAAAAAATTGATTCATTGATTCATTTATCCATTAATTCATTGATTTTTGTTTTCCATTGAATCAATGAATCAATGCAATCATTTCCCGCACCCCGTATAAGTTTTCGTGACATTATAGAAAAACTTTTGCATATCCCAGGCGGCCGTTGGACAGCGTTCCGCGCAGAGACCGCAATGGAGGCAAACGTCTTCGTCTTTGACCATCACGCGGGTTGTCGGCAGAACATCGGAAACGTATAAATCTTGCGTCATATTTAACGCCGGAACCTTTAATTTAGCCCGTAAATCATTTTCGTCATCCTCGTTTTTAGTAAAAGTAATGCAGGCCGTCGGGCAAATATCCACACAGGCATCACATTCGATACATTTTGGAGCGTTGAAAACGGTTTGAGCATCGCAGTTCAAACACCGCTGGGCTTCTTTGAAACCTTCCAGTTTCCCAAATCCAAGCTCGACTTCTTTTTTTCGGTCTTTGAGCGTAATACTTTTATCCGCCTGGGGAACGATATAACGCAAATCGCTGACGACTTCGCTATCATAAGCCCATTCGTGAATACCCATTTTTTGGCTTCGTAAATTAACAAATGGATCAAGCCGTTGGTTGACGTCTTCGCCCTGACACACACGATGTATCGAAACCGCCGCCTGATGCCCATGAGCGACGGCGGTAATGACATTTTCCGGACCAAAAGCCGCATCTCCGCCAAAAAATACTTTTGGATGAGACGATTGAAAGGTGATCTTATCCACAACCGGCATTTCCCATTCACCAAATTCGACCCCGATGTCGCGTTCTATCCACGGAAAAGCATTATCCTGTCCAATTGCCAGAATCACATCATCGGCTTCGAAAAAAACTTCGGGTTCGCCGGTCGGAACTAATTTGCGTTTACCGGTCTCGTCATAAACTGCCTCGACTTTTTCAAAAGTCATTCCCTTTAACTTTCCGTCCTCGATGACAAAAGTTTTAGGGACGTGATTATCAAAAATCGGGATGTCTTCGTGCATCGCGTCTTCTTTTTCCCAGGGCGAGGCTTTCATATCGGCAAACGGACTGCGAACGACGACTTTGACATCTTCGCCACCGATTCGGCGCGAAGTTCGGCAACAATCCATCGCGGTATTTCCGCCGCCGATGACCAACACTTTTTTACCAATTTTTGCGGTGTGTTCAAACGCCACACTCGCCAGCCAATTAATCCCGATATGAATATTATCTGTACTGTCCCACCGGCCCGGCAACTTTGGCAAATCCTTTCCGCGCGGGGCTCCGGTGCCAACAAAAATCGCATCGTAATCTTTTTCCAAAACACCTTTCAAACTGTCAACATAATGTTTGAAATGCGTCTGAATCCCTAAATCTAAGATGTAATTAACTTCTTCGTCGAGAACAGTTACCGGCAAACGGAACGAAGGGATCTGGCTGACCATAAAGCCACCGCCTTTGATTTGTTCGTCAAAAAGATGAATTTCATAACCCAGCGGAGCAAGGTCGCGGGCGACTGTCAGCGATGCAGGTCCTGCGCCAATCAGCGCAATCTTTTTGCCGTTCGGGTTGAATGGGCCCTGCGGCATCAATGATTTAACATCGCCTTTGTGATCAGCAGCCACTCGTTTCAGACGGCAAATGGCAACCGGTTCTTTTTCCACCCGTCCGCGACGGCAGGCAGGTTCACAGGGACGGTCACAGGTGCGGCCTAGAATACCCGGAAAAACATTGGAATCCCAATTTATCATATACGCTTCGGTATATTTTTCTTCGGCAATCAGGCGAATGTATTCGGGGACAGGCGTATGCGCCGGACAAGCATATTGGCAGTCAACAACTTTATGAAAATATTCCGGGTCTTGGATGTCAGTCGGTTTCAAGCTTTTTAGTTCCTTTTTTTGAATGGTTTAGATTCGACTAACTTAAAAATAATATTTTTTTTAAGTTCCTTCAATGTTTGGTAAGTAATTATTTCAAAATCTCAGCGGCTAAATCTTTTTTTCCATCGTTTGGCGCCGGTTTGAGTCCTAAAATTTTGCACATGACGTTATAAACTTCGACATTTTCAAATGGCTCGGCCACCAAACCTTTTTTGAATGCTTCACCGTGTGCTATAAATGTGGCCTGCATTTCCTGATATTTATTGTCATAACCATGGGCGCCGCGTGGCCGGGCTAAATCCGGTTCATCCATATCTTTAACCCAGTCATCATATCTTTTATGGCTCGTGGTAATCCAACCTTGTTCACTGGAACAAACAATCGGGGCGATTCGATTACTTCCCGAATAATTCAAACGGACTGGAATCTCGGCTTTTCGCCAACAGGTGACATGAGGTAAATTGTTGATTTTGGTATAAATTTCTTCGGTTTTACCCATTTTGGGAAAAATTTGGATGATTTCGTTCGTCCATAAAATTCGCTCGGTCAATTCGAAGTCAAAATAATCGTCCAAAAAAGTGACGTTTTTCATATAATAATTCGCCATTCCGTGATCAGAAACGATAATCACATTGACTTTCTGGTCAATTTTCCGCGCTTTCAAACCATCCATTAACCGTTTCAGGTTATCATCAACCGACCACACCGCATATTTCGTTTCTTCGGCATCCGGACCAAATTCGTGACCAACGTCATCCGTGTCGCTAAAGTAAAATGAAATTATGTTCGGACGTTTTTCAACTGGTAAATCAAGATAAGACAATACTTTATCAACGCGCATTTGGTTAGGCACCCGTCCGTTATAAACCCGCCAAATGGACGGTTGCTCGCCTTTGATCTTGGTTTCGGTCCCGACAAAGAAATACGAAGCCGCAATCTGACCTTGTTTTTGCGCCGTCACCCAAATCGGTTCACCCAACCACCAACGCGGATTTTCGACCTCTTTGCGTTTCGACATCGTAAAGACTTCGCCAAAATCATACACATTATTCTCGACGAGCCCGTTATTTGATGGATAAAGCCCTGTCGCAACCGCGTAATGGTTCGGAAAAGTTTTGGTCGGAAATGAAGGAATCATCCATTTTGCCCGAACCCCGTTTTTGGCTAATTGATTCAAGGTTTTGGGTTGGTATTTATCCAAATAATCATACCGAAAACCGTCCAGTGAAATTAGGATAACAGTCGGCTTAAGGTCTTTGATCGGTTTAGTTTGAGAAAAAACTGAAAGCGAGATAACTAAGATAGCTACGATAATTATTGATATTTTTTTCATAAAATTATTCCCCGTTATTCTAAACTACCTTTATTCCAAATGGAATCTAATTTTCAAATATTTAGACCAATTTTAATTGAGGTAGTTTTATTTCAAAATAAATTTCCCCCAGCAACAGTTGGCAACCAATTGACTCGAAAGAAATCTCTTGATCCGGCTCTGTATATTCAAATAATTTCCAGGTCCCGTCATTTTGCCTGACAAAATGTTCAACGAACATTCTCTTTTGTGAAACTAAAACATAATCGGTCAGACTTGGTAAACGCCTGTAATCAGCCGCTTTATCACCTCTATCACGCGCCTCCGTTAATTTTGACAAAACTTCAACTACAATTTTAGGGTTCAGCAAAATTTCGGTTTCTTTATAAATGTCCAATTCAGGCTCGCCGCAAAAAATTGTGACATCCCCATAAACAAAGTGTTTTTTTCGGGCCCTGATTCGCAAATCGCTAAAATGCACCTCGCAACCTTTGCCTTTTAATTTGTAACCAAGTTCAATCCCGATGTTGCTGGCAATTTTACTGTGTTTTCGCGTGGCACCGGCCATGGCAAAAATTTCTCCGTCCATATATTCGTGTTTGATTTTAGATTTTTCTTCAAACTCTAAATATTCTTCAACGGACATCAATTTTTGTTTTGTCGCAAAATCGCTCATCCTCAAATTTTAGCATACCCGCTGATTTGTTGAAATGCCTGACAATTCAACCCAAATATGGCTGACATTTGATATAATTTTGACAGTTATGAGCAACACCAATCCGGCGCGGGGAATGCGCGATTTTTTACCGACCGAAGTTCGCAAACGCGAATATGTGATCGGCATTATTAAAGAAGTTTATCAAAAATACGGCTTCGAGCCGCTTGAAACTCCGTCAGTCGAAAACCTCGAAACGCTGACCGGAAAATACGGCGAAGAAGGTAATCAACTGATTTTCAAGATTCTCAAACGCGGCGAAAAACTTAACCTCGCGGAGGGCGAAAAAGGGTTATCGGATCTTGCACTTCGATACGATTTGACGGTGCCGTTAGCCCGGGTAGTCGCTAACTACAAGGACAGGCTGCCAAAATTCTTCAAACGCTATCAGATTCAACCGGTCTGGCGGGCAGACCGTCCGGCGCGTGGTCGTTACCGCGAGTTTTATCAGTGCGATGTAGATGCCATCGGGTCAAAATCTATGATTGTCGAAGCCGAATTGATTTCGGCGGTTTGTGAAGTGTTGGAGAGATTAGGTTTTAAGGATTTTATTGTTCGAATAAATCACCGCGAACTTTTGCGCGAAATGCTCAATGCTTCGGGAATTAGCGAGGACTTGCAGACTAATGCTTTAGTAGCGATTGATAAACTAGATAAAGTTGGCGCAATTGGCGTAACGAAAGAATTTGCAGATCGTGGAATTGACTCAAATGCCGGGCAAGTCATACTTGATTTGTTTGACAGACTTAATAAATCCGATAATGCTGAAATACTGATCGCACTCGAAGCCTTCATTGGGCAAGCAACTGAAAGTCTCAAAAGCTTAGTTCAGATCTTGAATTTGGTCAAAAATTCAAATATCAAAATTGACGTTTCGTTGGCTCGTGGTTTGTCCTATTATACTGGAACTATTCTGGAAATAAATGTTCCCGATTTGTCCGGCTCAATCACCGGCGGCGGGCGTTATGACGGCCTAATCGGAATGTTTGGGAAAGAAGAAATTCCAGCTTGCGGGCTTTCGATTGGACTCGAAAGAATTTTGGTCGTGATGGAAGAACGCGGGATGTTTCCGCCCGAGTTAGACACCAATTCCGCCGATGTTTTAGTCACTATTTGGAACGAAGAAGCAATCGCCGATTCTTTAAAGTTAGCCAACGAATTACGACAAATCGGGTTGCGGGTGACTGTTTATCCTGAAACAGACAAACTCGGTAAACAGTTCAAATATGCTTCGACTATTCAAGCTAAATATGTGTGTGTTTTGGGCGAAACCGAACTCGCCGAAGGAAAGGTAACGATCAAAAATTTGGCCAGTGGTCAGCAGGATTTAATTGAAAGAGCTGAATTAAAGGATTATTTCGTTAAAAACTAACCCGGATCAGTTGCAGAAAATCAATCCGCATGACCGATTCCTGTTTGAATCTTTTTTTGTATTCGTTACGGATTTGGTCAATTTTTCGGCTGTTGACACTGCGAGTTTTTGGTCTGTAAAGCAAAATCATCACCTTACTTTTTTCTTTAACAATCGTCCCGTTTTCGAGCCGATATTGTCCGTTTCCGTCCAAAACCGTCAAACCGTCGGGAAATCTCGGCGTCACAACTTCATCCAGAAATTTGCTCCATTCTTCATCGGAAACCTCCGAACCGTCATTTTTATCTCGGCCAAAAAAAAGTTCGGTGCGCCAAAAGGTTTGTGTGTTTGATTGGAATGGATTGACAATCTGAGGATTGGCAAAATTGTTATGATAACTAAAAAACGTAATCGCTAAGCACAAATAAAACCCTGCTAATCTTATATTTTTCAATGCTTTGTCTCTCCTTCGATTAAATTTACGGCATGCGGCAAAACCGGTTTAATAACCTCAAAACATTCCATAACCGCCTTCGGCGAACCGGGCAAATTGATGATCAAACAATTCCCGCGAATTCCGCAAACTCCGCGTGAAAGCATCGCCATTGGAGTTTTTTTCATAGACTCGGCCCGAATTGCTTCGGCTAATCCGGTTGCCTCCTTTTCGATAATTTTACGGGTGGCTTCGGGTGTGTTATCTCGCGGGGCAAACCCAGTTCCCCCGGTCGTAATAATCAGATTTGCCCTTTCTGAACCGGAGATCAGTGTTCTGACCAAATTATCGAAATCATCCGTGACGATCAGTTTATCTATTATTTCCGCATCAATATCCTGCAAACATCTAACCAAAGTTTGACCTGATATATCATCGGATTCGTCTCGCGAATCGCTGACGGTGATGGCTATGGCTCTTATTTTATTCATCAAAATTCCTGGCTTGAAATTTCACCGAAGGTGCCGTCAAGATTTGCCACATAACAATTTCTTTTGGTCAACCATTCATCTTTTTGGAGGTCATTAAGTAATGTAATTGCCGCCTTGAGAGGGAGATAACGTGACCCATCTCCGTTTCCCGCCCGCCAGTTGGATCCATACAAAAAGTCATAAAATCGTTCCAGAGCGTTTGAGTTTAGCTGTCCGTTTTCGAGCCAGACAGGTGGAACTCTAAGAAAATAATCGTTCGTTTGAATATTATTATCATTGAAAACATAATCGCCAATGAAATCATTATAAAACGACAAAGTATCATCAATCGTTAGTTTTATCCGGGTTTCCATCTTTTATTTTTTTCTTTTATCCAATGTGTTTTACCAAGTTTTCAGGTGCTTACGGAATATTTATTTTTCGTCAGTTCGGGATTAGAAAAAGTTTCCCGCGGAATTCGCGGAACACACGGAAATTAAAGCGATACTTGCCAAAATTTTAGCTTTCCAAATTAATTTCTTCATTTCAACATTTTTCTGGTTTGAACGCGGGCAATAATTCTGCTCCCGAACTCAGGTTATTTTAGTCTGTAATGTTCCTTGAGCCAACATAAATCCATGACAACCAGTAGTCCGGCATTTTCCGCCCGTTCGACGGCTTTGTAATCAATCACTCCTTCTTGCAGCCAAACCGCTTTGGCACCGATTTCAATCGCCTCGTCAACCGCTTTTCCGGCTTCGGCAGAACGGCGAAAAATATTGAACAGGTCAATTTTTTCGGGCACCTCAGCTAATTTTTGATAACTTTTTTGCCCTAAAACTTCCGTTTCATTGGGGTTGACCGGGATGATCTGATATCCCTGGCGCTGCATGTAGGCCGCAACTCCGTATGAGGGACGAATCGGGTCGGCCGAAAGACCGACGATGGCTATCACTTTGCATTCGTCAAGGATTGTTTTAATTGTTTGTGCTTGGTTCATAAAGATCTGATAAATAAAATCTGCGGGCATCGAATAAATAAATCGCAAATGGAATAAGCCAGATAAAATCGTTGGTCAAATTCATAATCAATGCCGAAAATGTCCATTTTCCCAAATAAATATAATAAAAAATACCGATCGGACCCAGAATTTTTCCGACAAACCCAACCAAAGCCAGCAAAAAACCTCGTTCAGGGCGGCGGGCAATTTCCAAATATACTACCCCGTAAAGCCCAACCACCATTCCGACACAGACAAAAATTTCGGGGTAATTCGGCAATTCCATTTTTGCGAACCGAAAAAGCCAATTTGGGTCAATGCTGACCCATAATCCCCAACAAATGTTGTAAATTCCGGCTAAAATAAAGGTCAACTGATGCAATTTACGTCTTTTCATTTTTCTCAACTTAAGGTATCTTCTTCGACCAACACAACTTGTTTTTTGTTGTAAAAAATACTTAATATTACCCCGCCGATGACTAATAAAATGCCGAGAAGTGTCTGAATAGTCAGGATTTCGCCAAAAATTAACCAACCGAAAAAGATTGCATAAATGACACCTGTATAGTTGATGATCGAAACTTGTCCGACGGCCTCCGCCTGTAAGGCTTTGGTCAAAAAAACCTGTCCGATTTGG
>JANOEF010000252.1:0-4960 GCA_031413075.1 Acidobacteriota bacterium
GTTCGCCCGTCTGGTCGCCTGACGGCAAACGCATTGCCTACATCGCCGCCGGTCAACCGCAGGGAGCGCAGATTTTCGTCAAATGGATGGACACCGCCGACGACGGGACGCAGTTGACCAGGCTTGACCGTTCTCCTTCAAATATCGCGTGGTCGCCGGATGGCAAACGCCTTGCTTTTAATATGCTGATTCCGGCCAGACCCGCTTTGCGGGCTAATTTGCCCGGGCGTCCGGAAGGGGCAAAATGGATTGAACCGGCGCGCGTCATTGACCGTTTGAATTATCGTTCCGATGGTTCGGGCTACAATGCCGAAGGGTTTACCCATATTTTCACTGTTTCAGAAGCGGGCGGCGTTCCGCGTCAATTGACCGATGGCGATTACAACCACAATGCGCCGGAATGGGTTCCTGATTCAAATTCAATCGTTTTTAGCGCAGTGCGAAAACCGGATGCGGAATACGTTCGTTTTGGCCAGGAAATTTATGCGGCAGATCTCAAAACAAATCAAATCAAACAATTAACTGACCGTGACGGACAAGATGTGCAACCCGCAGTTTCGCCAAACGGTAAATTTATTGCTTATCTCGGTTTTGACCGAAACAGTGATACTTACAATGTTTCCAAGCTTTATCTGATGGAAGCGGACGGGCAAAATAAACGGGTTTTGACCGAAAACTTTGACCGCACGCCATTTGGTCTGATGTGGGCGGAGGATAACAGTGGAATTTATTTTGCCGCCGAAGACAAGGGGACGAATAATTTCTATTTTTCGTCCGTGACGGGCGGGGCGCCAAAACAAATCACTACCGGAAACCATCAGTTTTTGCCGTCGAGCATGAGCCAAAACGGGACAGTCGCCGGGGTTTTGTCCGACCCGAAAGAAACCGGCGATGTGGTTGTTTTTAATCTCAAAAATCCGGTTCCGCGCAAAATTACGGATGTAAACGGTGATTTACTCGAAGGTCGAAAACTGGGCGAGGTCGAAGAAGTCTGGTATGACTCGGTTGGCGGAATGAAAGTTCAGGGCTGGATAGTCAAACCGCCTGATTTTGATCCATCACGAAAATATCCGTTAATGCTCTACATTCACGGCGGCCCGCACTCGATGTATGGAGTGGGATTCAATTTTGAATTTCAAAATCACGCGGCCGAAGGCTACCTCGTACTTTATACAAACCCTCGCGGCTCAACCGGATACGGTAAAGAGTTCGGCAATGCCATTAACAACAATTATCCCGGACAGGATTACGATGATTTAATGAACGGGGTTGATACGGTAATCAAAAAAGGCTACGTTGACGAGAAAAATCTGTTTGTCACGGGTGGTTCGGGCGGCGGGGTTTTGACCTCGTGGATTGTCGGACATATCAATCGTTTCGCGGCCGCCGTGACGCAAAAACCCGTCATCAATTGGTATTCGTTTGTTGGCACAACCGATGGCGCGGATTGGTATTATAATTTCAAAAAATTGCCGTGGGACGACCCGTCGGAGCATTTGCGCCGTTCACCGATAACTTATGTCGGGAACGTCAAAACGCCGACTATGGTTTTGACCGGCGATATTGATTTGCGCGTCCCGCTTGAACAGCCTGAGCAGTATTTCAGAGCTTTGAAACTGCTCAAAGTTCCAACCGCGATGGTCCGCTTGAACGACGAATATCACGGCTATAACGCGGCCGGTTTGCGTCATCCTTCAAATCGTCTGTCGCAGATTTCATACTTGCGAATGTGGTTTGAAAAATATAAACGCTAAGAAACCGAACATGGATAAACGCGGGAAAAGTAGATTGACACGGATCCCTTTTCAGAAAGATTTGTGCTAATCCGCCTGAATCCGTTCAATCCGGATTCTATTTTTGTTTTGCAGTTTTCCTATTTCGCTTTACCCAAATCGGCAAAATAAACAGATACATTCCGGTCAGCCAGAGAGTCAGCAAAATAATGCCGGATGGCAGAAATATCCACAGTTTAACGTAATCGTGAAAAAAAGAGCCGTCGTGGAGTGCTTCGATAATATCCGAACGCCGATACGCCGTCTGCAAAATCGTACCGGTTTCGGCATCGATCTGAATCTCCCAGTTGTTTTTTGACCAAACTTTCAACATTCCCCGCGAAGGTCTGACATCCAGCCGATTGACATCGTCCCACGTCTCGATTTTGGCTTCAGGCACAGTTTTCGAGATTTCCAAAACTTGCGCGAGCGAAATCACCGCAGTTTTACTGGTTCCTTTCTGTTCAGTCGGCTGAATCCAGGTAAACTGTTTTTTGACCTGCAACAGGATTCCGCTGATGATGACAATTAAAACAGGAATGGCAATCGCAATCGAGAACCAATAATGGACTTTTCGGTTTAATAAATTAAATTTCACATCTTATTTTGTATCTTAATCAGACTGAATTGGTCAATTTTGCGGTAGAATTTAAGAATGGAAACGATAAAAATCCAATCTGCCAAGCGCGAAGAGATGATCGAAATTACCCGCCAAGTGCAAAATCTTTTGCCCGAATCAGGCGCAGGGATTTGCGTTCTTTTTACTCAGCACACGACTTGCGGATTGACCATCAACGAAAATGCCGACCCTGACGTCAAACACGATATATTATTGTTTTTGCATGAGTTAATCCCGCAATATGACCAGGGCTTTCGTCATTTTGAACATAATTCCGACGCTCATCTTAAATCTTCTCTGATGGGTTCAAGCGTCACCGTTCCGTTTGAAAACGGCAAACTCTTGCTCGGAACCTGGCAGGGAATTTATCTCTGCGAATTTGACGGAGCGCGGGAGAGAAAAGTCTTAATACAATTTTTAGCCACGAAATAACACGAAAAATCACGAAAGATTAAAAATTATTTTTCGTGTATTTTTGTGTTTGTTCGGGGCTAATTTTTCTTTCTTAGCGTCACTAAAATCGCATCGCTGACCGCCCGCTCGCCTTCTTTGTCCGAAGGTTTGTTGACCACCTTGCCGCCCACAAACATGGTCGTTGAGCCGCCGCCATCCAGGTTCATGGCATCTGCGGCGCCCAGTTCCAATAAAAGCGCGGCTAATTCCTGTAAATTCATCCCGACACTGACGTTTGGCTGTCTGCCATCAACCGTTATCATCAAAAATTTGCCGTCTTTTAATTTGGCAACTGCCGTTCGCGGATGCCGAGTTTCGACAAAATCTTTACCGGATTTTTCTTCTTGCCAGGTGATTTCGATCTTGCCGTTTTTGATGAGCTGCGGAACTCCTCCAACGATGTCTTCGATTTGACTCAGTGAAGGAGTCGGCATTGTAGTTACCGGCGAAGAATGTCGAATCGAGACTTCTATTTTCGTTCCGGGTTTAAGTAACGAAAGAAACTCATCCCTTTTTTTTCCGCTGGCTGAAATTACAAATCCATCGTCAGGAATTTTGCTGCTTCCTTGTTTATCGAGGATTTGCACAACTTTATTTTTTCTAATGATAAATTCTACGCCGTTATTATTCGTCAAAGTTGTTCGATGAAATTCGGGATTAAACAGCACCAGATCATTTTCCCCGCGCTGGCGATTGGCCGCGATTTCAAAATCGCTCTTTTTTATCCTGATTGAATAACCGACATTTGCCCGCGCGATAAAAACCTCGGTTTTTTCAGCTTTGTTCGCAATCATAAGCGCAACTCGCCCGGCAAAGGACTCGCTATAAGTTAAATTATCAATCTGCAAAACACCCGCCGCATCCCCTTTGTACAGTCCGTCCATTTTGAAAAATCCCGCATTGATTGCGGCAACTGCGCCATACCGGGCGGCAATCGAGCTCGTTTTTTCCAGTCCGATCGCCGCGTCCAAAGCGTGAACCACGTCTAATCTGACTTTAGTTAAATCAAGTCGTAGTAAATTAAGCCGAATCGGTTGTTCCGGCGTTCCGCGCATCATTTCGGCGTATTCAATGCCATCGGCGATTAACTTGTAATCCTGGGCAAATAAACCGGTCGGGACCAACAGGATCAACAGGATAAAAACGAATATTTTTGGCATATCTGAAGATGATAAATGATATTCGCCAAATGACAAATCAAGAGGGACTGTAAACTAGAGGTAAAATTGAACCAACGGACGGAACTGTTTTGAAACTGTCCGGTTTTCTATTCCGGCGCCATCGAAAATGACTAAATGGACAGAACTCCACTCTTGGCCGCGTTCTGTCCATTTGATCATTTTAGCTAAGTTTTTTCCGCTATTTATTTTGATGTAATATCCTGCATCAGTTTTACTCGAAAAATCTTACCTTGCGCCAATTGGATTTCTTTACCTTTCAATGAAAGCGTGGTTCCGCCGCTGAACATTTTTGAGGGGGTCAGTTTGATCGCGTCCGGATTTGGCTCGACCGTGATGATGATTGCCGCCAGCGATACAAAATCTTCGACTTTTTTGACAAAATCAAACATTATGCAAATTTTTGCGGTATCATTTTTGGCCGATAGTTTGTCAATATTAGTGATTCTGGCAAAAACAATTGAGCCTTTTAGAATCTTATCGCCATCGCCGTTCAGATCTTCGGTCAAAATAAATTTGACATCGTCCGCGACATTGTTTGTTTCCGTATTGATTGCAGTTTCCAACTGGATGGAAAATTCGGTATTAGCTTTGAAAACTACCTTTTCCTGATTGTTGTTGGTCTGTTGTCCAAAACAGACTGAAAACAGAAGAACTGTTAAACCTAATGTTAAAATAGTTTTTAGCATGTGACACCTCCTAAAGCTGAAATGATTCTCGTCTTAGAAACGATAGAAACCGTATAAATGCGTTTTTTGTTGTATCAAATAAAAATTGCAACCACAGTTTCGAATAGCAACTCACCTATAAGAAATGCAACCTGTGTGCCAAAAATAGATTTTAGTAAAATCTCTGATTGATTTGGTTTCGCTTTTCGATAAATAAATTCTATGCTTAAAGCCTAAAGCTATGATTCAAATCAGTGAAAGAGTCCGACT
>JANOEF010000253.1:0-3468 GCA_031413075.1 Acidobacteriota bacterium
AGGGTGGTTCTACGCCCGCTTTTCTCAAGCTGAGTCACACTTTTAATTGCACCCATTGTCCATTGTCCATTGTCCATTATTTGACCCATTCATCGGCGATCTCGATATCAACTTTGATCGGAACCCGGCTGATAAATTCCCGGCCGGCCGAAACCATAGCGTTTTCGAGTAGGCGGGCAGTTGAGTCGGCTTCATTCGCGTCACATTCAACGATAATTTCATCGTGAACGATGTTGACAAGTCTGGCAGACGTTCCTGCGATTGCCTGATGGAGCAGATGCAAAGAACGCTTTAGAATATCGGCGCTGGTTCCCTGAATCGGAAAATTCATTCCGTTGCGTCGGGCTCCTGCGACGGCCTGACGATCGGTCTCATCGAAACGAAACCGATACATTCTGCCCGACGCAGTTCGCGAAATTCTTTCTTTGACCACCTTCGTTCCAGCCTCGCGCAACCAGGCATCGAGTTTGCGGTAAGTGCCAAAATAACGGCGCATCAAGTTTTCGGCCTCGGTTTGAGTGAGCCCGGTCATCATCGCCAAACGTGAGGCACCGATTCCGTAAACGACGCCGAAATTGAGCCTTTTGGCAAAAGAGCGTTGGTCGGGCGTAACTTCTTCCGGCGTGATACTAAAGACCTGAGCGGCCGTCGCGGCGTGAAAATCGGCGCCCGAAACAAATGCTTTGATAAAGTTTTCGTCCTCTGAAAATTCGGCCAAAATACGCAGTTCGATTTGTGAATAATCGGCGATGACCAGTTTTTTTCCTTCAGTGGCCAGAAAAGCCCGCCGGTATTCTATGCCGTGCGGAATCTGCTGGAGATTCGGATTTGAACACGAAAAACGTCCGGTCGGCGCTCCGATGAGACGAAAATCCGCGTGAATTCTACCGGTTTGGGGTTTGATAAACTCTAAAATATTTGCGCCGAAACTGGTCAGACCTTTGGCTACGCTGCGATATTCCAACAGTTTGGCGATGACCGGATAATCATTGGCGAGCGGTTGCAGCTGCCAACCCCGGGTAGTTTCGGGTACCGGAACGCCTAAGTTTTTTAGCGCATCAGTCACCTGGGCTTGCGAATCGAGATTAATTTCCGCCCGTCCGAAAAGAGAGGCTTGGGCAACGCCGGCCGAGAGCATATCTTGTAATTCATCGGCCAGTCGGGCTTGTCTTAACTTTACTTTTTCGAGTTGTTCGAGCCACCGTTCGCGGTCAAGATAAAAGCCCTGGAGCTCCATCGCAGCCACCGGCATCACGCATTCAAATTCGAGTTGAGCAGCTTTGGTCAATCCGTCCGCCGTCAGTTTTTCCCAAACCTTTTCGCGCAGAGCAACCATAATTGCCGCATCTTTGGCCGCGTATTCGACTTGTGATTGACTCAGCTCATTTGCACTCCAATCGCTGACCTGTTCGCTTTTGTCGAGTTCCTGACCGAGAAAAAATGAAACGACCTCTGCCAGAGAGTGCCGCCGATCCTGGTCGCCGGCGGCAATCAATTGACTGGCCAGCAACGTGTCAAAAATCCCTCCCACCTCTGTGCCGAGATGATGTTTGACCCATTTGGCATCAAATTTCGCATTATGGGCGATCTTTGTAATTTGTTGATTAGCGAGTAGTTCGCGGAGCGGTTCGAGGTCGGGTAAGGTGCGTAAATCACCTTTTTCGGCAAACGGTTTGAGGTCAATGACACTCGTTTCCGACCCGGTACTGAGCTGGACGAGCCGGATCTTTCCCTCATACGGGTCAAGGTCGGTGGTTTCCGTATCAAAGCCTAAAATCGAATTTCGGGATAACTTTTCGCACGCCTCTTTGAGCGTTTCGGCATCCTTAATCAGTTGAAAATAAATTTCCATATTTTGATAATTCAGCGGTCACGGGAGAAGGTTAATTGTAGCCTTGTTTGAGGATAATTAACAATTTGAACTGTAAACCAATTACCATCGCCCAATTAACATTGGATAATGGTCAATTACAAAAAAAGCTCATCCGACTTGTTTGCCAATTAGCCCCATGAAAAGAATTGTCTGAATCAAAAACTATTCCAGTATCATTATCTTTGATTCGCCCGTGACCAGTATCTCACCAGTTTGATTTGTGCAAACGGTTTCACAGGTCACAATCCCTTTTTCCTCGCGGATGTTGGTCACCGTGGCTGTCACGCGCACCGTGTCGCCGATGAAAACGGGAGCCGTAAATTTCATTGTTTGAGAAAGATAGACGACTTTCAAATCTGTAAATTCGTTACCTAAAACTGCCGAAATAAAGGCCCCGCTTAACATTCCGTGCGCGATTCGTTGACCAAAACGAGTGTTTTTCGCAAATTCCTCGTCAAGATGAATCGGGTTGTGATCACCTGAAACTTCGGCAAACGCTCGAATCAGTTCATCAGTCACGTTTCGATGGGTGGTAAATTTATCACCAATTTTAAGTTTCATAGTTTTTTTTTGACAGGCACAAACACGAGCTTCAGCAAGTGTGACTATCGGCTGAAAAACACGCTCCTTAACAGTCGCGTTTCCGCCTTTTATTGCCCTTTCAACAGATTCGTCGCCTTATCAATTTCCGAGGCAAAGTTATCTATTGTTTTAGAAACCTTTTCGATTTGTTCCGTTGCTTCCTTCCAGTTTCGCTGTTCGATCGCTTCCCGAATGGCAGGTAAAGTTTTTACTCCGTAACCGGTATAAAACCCCGGAGCATAAATTTGATGCTTAAACCAGTCGCGTCGCGGTAATCCGTTCGGATTGGTCAAGAGGCGTTCGGTTTTTATCAAAATTTCGTCCAAAGATTTTTGCATGGCGGGCGAAATTTGTTTATTTCTCACGCTTTGAAAGTTTCTCGCGCTTTCCTGCAAATGTGCAAAAGCCTTTTGTAACGCCGCGAAATCAAGATTCGGAACGGCTCCGTAAGTTTTCGGAGCAAGCAGATTTTCGGTCGGGTCCTGGACGGCTTGCCAGATCCCGCTCGTTACCAAATCATTCATCCGCTTGGTTTCATCGCGCATCGAATCGGTTAATCTGGTAACTTCATTGACATAGACTCCAATCGTATCGGCAAAATTTGTAAATTCAAAAGGCAGAACGTCGGCGTTGGCGAGCCGCAGCGTAGTCCGTCCGCCGACTTTTGAAAGCGCCAGACCATAATGCAGATCCGGGTCGCCAAAGCGGGTGTAATGGTCAAAAGAATCATAAACCGAATGATAGACGCCGGCACCGTCTTCGCCACCGAAACCTATATTAAGTGATGCAATGCCAAGGTGTTGTAAAAACGGCGTGTAGTCCGAACCCGAACCGAGGGCGCCGATTCTGAGGTCTTCGCGTTTGATCAGTTCATTTCTGCCGGCCGGGTTTCCGTTAACTATTTGATGAGCCCGCGTTCGCTCCCAGACACTTAGTTTGGTTTGCGGATCGGGAACACTTTTTCCGACTTCATTGATAAATTTTTCGAGCGTGTGCGAACCGGCCATACCCAA
>JANOEF010000254.1:0-3600 GCA_031413075.1 Acidobacteriota bacterium
TGTGGTGACCCGCCCCTTCCTCTTCGAAGGTCGTCGCCGTTCTGTTCAGGCCGATCAGGGCATCACGAAGCTCAAGGAGAAGGTCGACACTCAGATCGTCATCCCCAACGACCGGCTGCTGAGCGTCTCGAATGACAAGACGTCCATGCTGGCGGCGTTCAAGATGGCGGATGAGATCCTGCTCCACAAATCTGGGTGGCAAGATTTGAACTTGCGAATACATGCTCCCAAGGCATGCCCGTATTGCCATCTGCGGAACACCCAGTTAGAAAAGCTGGCGAGGCAGGACTCGAACCTGCATAAACTTCACGTCTTCTGATTCAAAGTCAGAGATGTTTCCTTTACACCACTCGCCAATAAAGCTAAATTATTTAAAAAGCAAATGTCTCTAATTCTTGATCATATTAACGGTGTAAGAGATGATAACCGCTTAGAAAATTTGAGAATCTTATGCCCGAATTGCAATGCGACTTTAGATACTCATTGTGGAAAGCAAGCAAAAAATAAATGTCTCGGATGCACAAAACTAAAATCGCCAAAGAAAAAATATTGTTCTCAAAAATGTTATCTCAAACACAGATATCACCAACCAAAGTTTGAAAAAAGAAAAGTAACCAGACCAAGCTATCAAAAACTAAAAGAGGAAATAGAAAATACAAGTTTGTAGCGGTTGGCAAAAAATATGGTTTAAGTGACAACCCAATTCGTAAGTGGTTGCGAATATATGAAAAATACGACGAATAAAAATGTGAGAAGTGAGGGATGAGGTAAACTGGTGTATCTTTCAGCTTTTGGAGAAATGGGAACGGAAGGACTCGAACCTTCAACCTTTTCTTTCGTAGAGAAATGCGCTTGTTCCAATTGCGCCACGCCCCCGAAACAGTTATCAGATTGCAGTTAACAGTTATCAAAAGGAAAAAATGATAGCTGATAACTGATAATGGTCAAAAGCAAGTAGTGGGAGTCGAACCCACGCTGAACAGTTTTGCAGACTGTCGCCTTATCCACTTGGCTATACTTGCAAAGGATTTCGGAGTTTGGATTGCTGATTTCGGATTTTTCTTCATTCCAAAATCCAAAATCAACAATCCCAAATCGAAATAACGGAAAGCAGAGGACTCGAACCCCTATGCGTTAAACGCCACAGTTTTCAGGACTGCTGCCACACCAATTTGGCTTGCCTTCCGAGGGATTTTAGATTTTGGATTGGTGATTTTGGATTGCTCTGTTTATCAACAAACAATTCGCAATCCGCAATCGATGTGACAGGAACATTCGGATTTGAACCGAAAATTACGGTTTTGGAGACCGTTGGTTTGCCAATTAACTCTATGCTCCTAAGGAAGATTTACAATCCAAAATCACAAATCCAAAATCGAACTGATGCGTCAGGAAGGATTTGAACCTCCAATGCCCTGGCGAGCGACAGTTTTACAGACTGCCTGCCGTTCCGAATCGGCGACTAACGCAAGTAAAAAAGTAAGCGACGGGAATCGAACCCGCAACATCTAGTTTGGAAGACTAGCACTCAGCCAAGTTGAGTTTCGCTTACAAATTCAATGCACATTCAGCATTCAGCACTTCACATAAATCTGAATGAAAAAGTTGATAAATGTTAATTATAAAATGCGAATTGTTGAAAAATATGTTAAAAATTAGACGGAAAAGCAGGCGTGCAGACAAACTTAGACACAGTTGTGCCTTCGGATGATACCAAGATTATTTTCTTTTCAACTCGCCAAAGTACTGTCAGAAAATAATCTTTACTGTGCGTTCTGCTTTCCGTCTTTTAAAATCGTTATTCAATTGTCAAATATCAAAAAAAACAAAAGGAGCGACTACTTTGTAAGTCTCTTTCGAGAAACTTGCGTAATCGCTCCTAAACGGTAAAACTCGGTTGTTTTCTAAAGTTTGGGAGCGAGAACAAGTCGCTCCCGCTTTTTTAAATCTTTTTCTCGCGTCGGTCTGTGCCGCCGGCGAGTGTTGTTAGTAACCCGAAATTGGGTTTATAACTCGGTTTTTCAAAACTATTACATAATTCCGACATCATCGGGCTGCTTTGAACCTGCGTTTCACAAATCGCAGGTGAGCTGTTATGTCTTAAATTTTTATGTCTCCAATTTTGAATCACTTTAATAATCTCCTAAAATTTTGCTTCGAAACTTGCCGAAGCAGTTTCAAAAGCTAACACGGGAAGAACGACCTGTCAAGACTTTATTGCAATTTTTTTTGAAAGATCAAAAATGTTGATAGCCATTAGGGGGTAAAATGGTGGTTTCAGTAGCGGAAGTAAGTTCAAGTATTCCAACATTTGCAGTTATTTTGCCGATACAGAAAAAGGAACTGAATGTTTTATCAAAAATATTTTTCGGATTGACGGTAAATAGTAGTTCAAAATCCTCTCCACCGTTCAAAGCCGATTCAAGCGACCAAATTGCAGATTTGAGAGGTGGTATTTTTTTAGCAAATATTTTTGCACCAACTTTGCTCACTTCGCAGATGTGCCTCAAATCGGATGAAAGTCCGTCCGAAATATCAATCATCGAAGTTGCAAATTTTGCTAACTGCTGACCTTCAGCAATCAGCGGGTGAGGTTTCAGTTGAAGCAGTTTCAATTCATCGAAACCGTCAATATTTTCTTCTAACAATTTGAGCCCAATATTTGCACCACCAAGTTCACCGGTCACAAAAATCCAATCGCCAACTTTTGCGCCTGAACGCATAACTGCCTTATTTCGTTCAACTTCACCGATTACTGTTGAATCAACCACAATTTTATCGGGAGTTTTTGAAACGTCTCCACCAATCAATTCAACTTCAAACATTTTGGCTAACTTGAAATACCCTGCATAAAACTCATCCACAAAATCTGTTCTCCAAAGATCTTCGGGAATTCCAATCGAAAGCATGGAGTAAAGCGGTTTTCCACCCATCGCCGCAATATCTGAAAGGGAAACGGCAAGAGCTTTGTGTCCTAAAAATTCAGTAATCATCCAACTACGTCTGAAATCAATATCTTCAACCAATAAATCAGATGTAATTAACATATCGTGCGTTTTATTTTTAGGTAAAACAGCGCAATCGTCTCCAATTTTATTGAGTTGATATTGTTGGCGAATTTTATTGATAAACTCAAATTCAGTCGGCATAATAAAAGTATTGACACAAGTGTAATAAATTCTTACAATAACGGCGGCAGAATTTATCAAAAACTTTAACATAATTGAGGCAAAAATGGGCTACCCAGCGGCTGTAATACCTGAAAAAATATTCTTTAAAATCGGTGAAGTTTGTGACTTGGTCGGCGTTCAGGCACATGTTTTACGATATTGGGAGACAGAGTTTTCGACCGCCCCGGGCTACGGAGACGGATAATCTGGTGAACATCAAATAGGTAAACGCCGCCATGAACGCGAAGGCCACGTTCTTCATCAGCGAGCGGCTCTTCATGGGTTGAATGCCGAGCGGAATGGCGAGTAGCAAAAAGATTAGCGGTGAAAAGACGAAGGCCAGCCGCTCGTGGTACTGCACGCGCGACACGGTGGTGTCGAGCCCAGAACCTTCGTGGGCTTTCAGGTACCGGCGCAGCTCTTTCAGCCG
>JANOEF010000255.1:0-3014 GCA_031413075.1 Acidobacteriota bacterium
GAACGGTGCAGACTGGCAGTCTGCGCTCCCAGTAAGACAAAGTTTAATGCACAGTTTCTAAAGGTAAATGGTATCAGTAGATCCAAATTTGGAACAATGGGTTGGAGTTGACTGTTTGAATCTGATTTTGAAAACGATTCAAACCGCAAAAGATCTCCAATTATCGGAAATAAAATCGGCCATTTAACCAATATTCAGGCTTGGGGCCAGTAGAAAATCCAAAATCCAAAATCTAAAATCTAAAATTTGGATCTCCTGATGCTTCAATTATTTGACGACGGCGGTGGTCTGTGACTTTTCTCGCGGGTCAAACGGATTGGCCAAATATCGTTTGACGTAATCCTGGGCGTTGTTGTAATTATCGCCAAGGTTTTCCGCCCGTTTATAGGCGGCCACGGCACGGGTCCGGTCGCCTTTGGCATCGTAGGCATTGCCCATTTTGACATTTGACCAGACCGCTAACCAATCGGGTTTGAGGTCGCCCGAGAGCACCGCTTTGAAATTATCAATCGCCAGATCATAGTTCCGTTGTTCCAGAAAGAGTAATCCTAAATGATAATAAATCCAGGAGTTTGAGCGATCTAATTTGAGCGCGGCTTCAAACTGTTGTTGGGCTTCGGCGTAGTTTCCGTCTTTGAACTGTTCGATTCCGCGGCGGGCAATGGCCGAGACTTTCAAATCTTCTGAGATTCTCAGTAGTCTGAAATTAGGGTCAATCACCACTTCTAAAGGTTTACCGTTCGATTCGATGTTAAAGTCCGCGCTGGCTTCATCCATTTGGACGACAACCGGTTTGAGGTTGCCTTCACCTTCGGCCCGCAGTTTGAGTTCAACCGGCAGACGCAGATTTTCATAGTTTTGCCGAACCGTTCCGCGAGCCACAAATTTTCCGGCTTTAGTCCGAATGATCTGATAATCCAACGAAAATTCGGGAACGCCGGTTCCCTCGACCCAACGGGCAAAGAAATAGCGCAGATTATTTCCCGCAACCTGGGACGAAAGTTTTTCAAAATCATCAATTGAGACTGCTTTTCCGCGATATTGATTCAAAAAATTACGCATTAGTTGATTAAATTTTTGTTCGCCGAGGGTTTCGCGCAGGAGTTGATAAACCATCGCGCCTTTGCCATACATCACATACTGATAGGCCGTTGATTGGTCATCGAGGGTTGATGGCGCCCGCAGGAGCGAAACGGTTTGTTCAAAAGTCAAGGCTTTTTCCAGTAGTTCGCGACGCAAATTTTCTTTTTCGGTGTCGGCCGCTTTCGATTCTCGAAGTTCAAAAGCACTCCATTCCGCCAAACCTTGTGAAAGCCACGCGTCGTCAAAAGATTTTAAGCCGACGGTTTGCCCCCACCATTGATAGGCGGCTTCGCGCTGGAGCCGTTCTTCGGTTACTTGTTTGTTTTGTTCAAACAATCGCGAGGCAATAAAGATCATCCCTTGCGCGGTGTAAAAATCAAGCGTGTCATCGTCAGTCTGGGCAATGATAATGCGTTTTCCGCTGTTCGGTTCGCCATATTGTTTAGTATAAAAATCAAGCGCACGTCCCAAAACTTCGCCGTAGTTAGCAATTATTTTGTCATCGGCAAGGCGGGTAAAAAATTGTAATTCGTAATCGCTGAAACGCAGATTTTTCTGGGTAAATTTTCCGTAAGCAAAATTTCCGACCAACGCCGGTTTCGATTGAACGAACCGATATTTTCCGCCCGTATTTGAAACCGGTGTGTCACTGAATCCAACTAATTGAAGTCCGTTTGGAATCGAAATTGTGATGTCCGAAGTCGCCCGATCGGCCGCGTAATCGTGAAACGGAAACCAGCGGGCGGCATAAAACAGATACCCATTGTCAGTTCCGACAAAAGCCAAACGTTTGCTGAGGAGCGGTCCGCCCTCAGGATTGACCAAAACCCCGCCATACTTAAACCGTATCGTGATCGGGAGATTGGCCGGGACATTTTCGCCCAAATCAACCTTGACGCTCGGGCCTAGATCCGAGACTCCGACCTGATCCTGAATAAAAGTAATTTGCGGTTGAGCAGGGGCCGGCGTGACGGGAGTGGTCGTTTTAGTTTTTGGCGTTGTGACCGGTGTTTTAATGACCACCGGAACGGCCACTGTTCCAACCCGCGACACGCTTTCCACCTTGAGCGAACCGTTGAGTTCAAAAGTAATGGAACGAGTCTCCTGGAGCGGCGTCAAGGTCACATCTACCACGGATTGCAGTTTATTTTCGACCGGGTTCAACTGCACCTCCATTTTGTAATCCGTCACGTCAAAAGGAGTTCGCTGAACCTGTTGCGAAAAATTATTTACCGAAAAAAAGCTGAAAGCCACCATCAACCCAGCCACTTGAAAGAAACATCGTTTCATCATTATCACCTTAAAAATATGCTCAAACTTGCAACTCTATGATGTCGCCAAAAAAGTTTTAGTTTGCTTACCGATAAAAGAAAAAGCAATTATTAGCCGGATTTGGAAGTTTGTTTTTTTGCTAAAATTTGTGATGAAATCAGGCTTTGGCTGATCAAGCTGCTTTGCAAAATTCCGATAAGCTTTATTTTGCTTCATTTTCAAAAAAATCTTCGGGCAGCTGTTCGCCGTAAGTTCTAAAGTAAAGCTGCCGCTTAAATTCTTGTTCGGAAAGGTTTGGAGGAAACGAGGCAATGATGACTTTTCGGCAAGCAGCAAACATTGAAGAAGCGAAGCGAGCCCGTTCTTGTGGGGTTTTCTTCATCCATAATTCATTTTGAAGTTCTTCCATTTCACGAGTCGTATCCATCAACATAGTTTTTCTCCAACAACTCCAAAGTTTCTCTTAAAATCTCGCTCAAGCCTAGTTTTTCAGTCCAAAAATTGACATATTCCTTGTCATAACCATTACGAAGAATACTGGCGACATCTCGCATTTGCATTTCCGATTTACTTGTTTTCGCCCAATTTAATTTGGAAACAATCAAATCGTCTTTGCTAATAATCCAAACCTCAAAATCACCCGAATAATTAACTCTGTG
>JANOEF010000256.1:0-2131 GCA_031413075.1 Acidobacteriota bacterium
CCTTCTTTGGCTTCTGTCGACTCGAGAATGAAAATGGCGGTTTTGTCCAGTTGTTTGTATACGTTGTTTAGAAATGCACTGGAAATTTTTGTGTCTCCCAAGGCGATAACCTGAATCGCTTTGATCCGGTCTTTTTCGCTATAAACCCCGCCAGCCGCGCCGCGCAAGGTGTTGTGCGAGAGTGCGACAAAGCGATAATCAAAAATATTGTCGGGATACAAACGCCCAACTGTGACGGTCATTCCTTTGCCATTGTCGCGGTCAAGTCGTGGTTGTGGTCGGTCAGGTTCTTCGCGGATTTCGATAAAGTTTTTCGGCGATGAATAAAGGTTCAAGTTTGGATAATTATTGATGGCTTCGATGACTTCTTCGAGCGTGGAAGTGTTTCGCAATTTGACGCGAACCGACGCCGTATGTCCATCAACAACGTGAACGCGGAAACATTGGGCTGACACGACAAAATCAGCCGTTTCAATATGGTCACCGTTTAATTTCCCTAAAATCTTTTGTGCTTCGATTTCAACTTTCGGCTCTTCGCCCGCAATATACGGCATCACATTATCGGTAATGTCCAAACTTGCAACCCCCGGATAACCTGCGCCGGAAATGGCTTGCATCGTGGTTACAAAAACTGATTCTAACCCAAATTTTTCGTGCAAAGCGGCAAGCGGTGGCGCAAATGCAGTAACGGCGCAATTTGGATTAGTGACGATAAAACCTTTGCCAAAGCCACGTTTTTCGCGTTGACGGTCAATTAACCCAAGATGCTCGTGATTGATTTCGGGAATCAACAGCGGCACATCTTCATCCATCCGAAAAGATGATGAATTGCTGATGACGGGATAGCCTGTGCGGGCAAAGGCTTCTTCGGTTTCGCGGGCGACATTCGACGGCAAACTCGAAAAAACCAAATCACAATCAAGTGGCGGCTCGATTGGCGTAACTACAATATTTTTAACACTTTCGGGCATCGGCGTGGAAAGTTTCCACGAACACGCTTCGGCAAAAGGTTTATTGATTGACCTGTCCGAAGCCGCTAAAGCAGTTATCTCAAACTGCGGATGATTCTCCAAAAGTTGGCAAAAACGCTGCCCAACTGTTCCCGTTGCACCTAATATTCCGACTCGATATTTCTTACTCATAAAAAATACTTATGCTAGGCTAAACGGGACGTTTAGTCAATACAAAAGCCGTAAATGATTTTGGGGGAAAATCAAAAACGGCTTTGTGGGGTAGGCGTTTTGGGGCGAATTAGAGAATACTCTTATCCTCCCGTAATCGAATTATTGCTTCCCCCGCTGCCTTTGACAAGGCGGTAAATAATCCAAATAATTGCCACAAATGGGGCAACCAAAAGTAATAACAAGCCGATAATTCTAATAATATCTCCAATCATTTCCATATTTTTTCCTCCAATTTATTTTCTACAAACTGCTGAGAATAATCAGGACTAAGCCGATTACACTAAAAACCAAAAAGACCTTGCTGATAACATTTGCCCATCGCGCCAATTTGTCATCCTCATCTGAAACTAGATAATCGTTTGCGGTTTTTAACGCCGAATTTGACAACAGCCAAGCCGCAATCAGCATAAAAAATCCGATCAGTGGAATAAAAACTCCCGTCACCGACAAAATGAAAGCTATCAGCCCTTTGGTTCTGATCTCTTTGGCTTTCTGCTCTTTCATTGCCGGATTGACAAATCCCTGCGTCCTGGCGCACCGTTGGGATGAGTGGCGCGCTTGCCGCGATCCGAACGATCGACGGCCGGGTTGTTGCCAACGTGCTGGGCAGTGCGCGCAAGGATTTCGCCATCCCAATTCTCCGGCTCGGTCCCGAGGGCGAACGGATGCCGATCGGCGAGGTCAGGGAGGCCATAACCAGGAACCAGGTCAGACGACTGATGCGCGCCCTCGGGCCGGCGGCAGGAGGGGGCTTCTGGGCGGCTCACTATGACAGGTACCGGATTGAGCGCTACGACTCAGCCGGCATTGCGCTCCAGCCCTTTGAGCGGTCGCCGGCGTGGTTTCCCGAAGGCGACGGAACTGTCCCGCTGGTCGACCGGGAGGTGCCTCCAAAACCCACCATTTTCGCGGTGATGGAGGACCTCGATGGTCGGTTGTGGGTCTTC
>JANOEF010000257.1:0-9501 GCA_031413075.1 Acidobacteriota bacterium
AGCGTTTCACCTGTCACACACGGATTACTTGCATAGATCGGCCCCATTTAATTCATCATATGGTTGTGCCGATTAACCTGGTCAATAAAGGCAATCCCGGGTTCAGCATATTTATGAGCCGAGGCAATGATGCGGTTCCAAATATCCGGCGCATAGATCATTCCGGGTTGGGGCGGTTCTTCGATAATGCAATCGGTTAAATCGGCGGTTTCAAAGGCGAGTTTATCGGCAAAGGTCACGGTTGAACCATCCGAGCGGCGATAAACGGCGTATTCACTGCCGGTCACCGGGTCAGAAACCGGCATTGTCCAAATTTGGCCGCCGAACTCGGTTTGAAACCATTCTTTGCGGTCAACGGCATCCATAAAGGCATCCGTGACATTGACTGAAATATTAAAATTGGTTAATGAATGCTGGTCGTTCTTGGCATGGATAAACCGTAAAACGTCAGGATGAGAGCATCGCATCATGCCCATGTTGGCACCGCGTCGGACTCCGCCCTGTTTAACTACTTCGGTCATCGTGTTGACGATGTTCATAAAGGAAACGGGCCCCGAGGCAACTCCACGTGTCGAACTAACTGTTGAGCCGGAAGGCCTTAGGAACTCATAAGTCATCCCCGTTCCGCCCCCGGTCTGATGAATGGTGGCGGCGGCTTTGGCGTGTTCCATAATGCCTGAAATGGAGTCGGGGACATTCAGGACGAAACAGGCGGCTAATTGCCCTTGCGGTTTGCCGGCATTAACCAAACAAGGAGTGTTCGGAACAAACTCTCGATTGAGCATTACTTCCAGCATTGAATTGTAAAAAAGATCGCGGCGCAGCGGATCATTTTCGGCCGTCGCAACGTGACCGACCACCCGGCGCACAATATCCGACCATGCTTCGACCGGGTTTCCTCGTAAATCCTTGAGGGAGTATCTTTTACTGATCACCTTTTGAGCATTTAGTCCCAGAGGGCGGAACTCTTTTTTAACGGCTGTTCCGGTTCCGGTTCCGTTTGTTTTTCCATTAGTAGCGACAATATTACCCGACCCGACAGGTTCATAAACTGTACTCATCTCATTTACCTCGTTAGCGTCACCGAGAGACACTTTTATTTTTTAATTTTAATAAAAATCTGTTTGCTTAGCATTTTTAATGCGGAGTTTGTTTGAATTATTTTACTGAATTTACCTAAGGACAATGAAGTCATTTGTTGTCCTTAAGTGTTAAAAACTATAACCCTACTTTTTTTGGTTGTCAACAGAAAAAACACAATATCTTGTGCCTTTTTTTTTTCATATACCAATCCAATGCGTAACTTAATGTAATTTCTTAGGTTTTTAGGGGTAAAATCTCATTTCACTCATGAAAAGAAATTTTCAGTTTGCTCTAAATTTGACTTTTCCCGTCTAATTTGTCGAAACTATTTCTATGGATAAATTAATTCACGGCATCGCGGCTGACGCGACGATCCGGGTGATGGCAACCATCACGACCGAAAGTGTGACCGAAGCAGTTCGCCGACACCAAACCTCACCGATGGCTTCTGATGCACTGGGTCGGGTGATGACGGGGACACTTTTGCTCGGCTCCAGTCTCAAAGACTTTGACCGTCTGACCGTAAAAATCGAATGTGATGGCGCGATCCAGGGAATTGTTGCCGAAACCACCGGACAAGGCAAAGTGCGCGGATATGTTCGCCAACCGTTCGCCGAACTACCCGACGACGACGGGAAAATTAAAAGAATTATCGGCAACGGAATGTTTCACGTCATTCGCGAATCAGGATTTGAGGTCGGACTCTATCATGAACCGTATCATGGCTCGGTTGAACTTTATACCGGCGAAATTGCCGAAGACTTTGCCTATTATTTGCTGAAATCGGAGCAGCTTCCATCAGCGGTGATGCTCGGAGTTGCCTTGCAAAAAGAAGAGCCTTTTATTAAATGTGCCGGCGGCGTGATGCTCCAGATCATGCCCGGCGCCAACGAACATCTGATCACGATGATCGAAGATACGATTCTCCACGCCCCGCATTTATCTGAGGTAATCAAGGACGGGGCCACGCCCGAAGATTTGGTCAAACTGGCGCTCGGGATTATTGACTATGAAATTTTAGAAGAACGTGAGGTCGAATTTAAATGCAGTTGTTCGCCGGAACGCGCAGTAACTCTCATTAGTTCGCTCGGCAAAGCCGAAGTCGAATCAATGCTCAAAGAAGACAAAGGGGCACAAATGACCTGCGGATTTTGTAACCAAACTTATCATTTAGACGAAGTTCAGTTGCAGGAAATTATTGATTCTTTGGTCTGAAGTTTATCTTCAAATGGTCAAACTTGATTTTTGCCTAAAAGTAACGCAAGATTATTTTTAAAAGTCCCCAGCAAATCTGTATACCCCCAATAATGAAGTTTTATTTGCTGCTTTGGTTGTGTTTTTTTTGTGCTTTCGGCTATCAAACGGTGACGGCTCAATACCGTTTTGATTCGTGGACGACCGACAACGGCTTGCCGCAAAATGGAATCCGTTCGATCACGCAAACGCCGGATGGTTATTTGTGGCTCACTACACTTGACGGCTTAGTCCGTTTTGACGGTGTTAAGTTCAAGGTTTTCAACAAAAGTAATTCGCCGGGTATCATCAGCAATCGCTTTTGGGCTGTAAAAGCTTTCGCTGACGGAAGTGTTTGGGTAGCAACGGAAGCGGGTGAACTTTCAATCTACCGTGATGGCCAATTTACCTCTTATCGGGCAGATCAAATCCCCGGAGTCCAAGTTTCGGGATTCGTCGAAGACGAAAGAGGTGAAGCGCTCATAGTTACCGATCTAAATTACTTATATCTGCGCAATGGAGAATTCGTTTTCGCCAAACCGAGGGGAGACGAGGCTGCCAATAAGCGTCTATATGTTGGTCAATCCGGCACTCGCTGGGAAATTTATCAAACTCAAATCAGACAGATAAAAGATGGGCAAACGCAAGTTTATCAGCTCAAGGAAAAGTTTGTTTATTTCTTCCTCGGTAGCGTTTTTGAGGACGCAAAAGGAGGGTTGTGGACTAGTGATGTAGGAAAGATCTCTTATCTGCACAACGGCGAAATCACCGAATTCACCGAAAAGGACGGCATATCGCCAAATGTTTTTGGCCATTCTTTCTGGGAGGATGCAGACGGAAGTGTTTGGTTTGCGACCGGCGATTTTAGTCGTCGGGGCATAGGACTAGTCAAATTTAAGAATGGTAAATTCAGCGCATTCGGACCGGAATATGGTTTGTCTAATGACCGAATTTTTAACCGCTTCAAAGACAGCGAAGGTTCAGTGTGGCTCGCTACCGATCGAGGGTTAAATCGCTTACGCAAACAGGTGTTAAGCTCGCTTTCAACCAAAGACGGGCTGATTCACAACGAGGTATATCCGATTTTGAAAGCCCGCGATGGTAGTATTTACATCGGCACAAACGGCGGGCTGAGTCGTTACCGAGACGGGAAATTCACGGAGACGGTGTTGAGCTTTGGAAAGACTTATGGTGCCCCTTCGGTGCAATCTCTGGCTGAAGATGCAGAAAGCCGTCTGTGGATTGGAACTGTCCGCGGACTTTTTGTTTTGAACCGCGGTAAAATAGAGAATTGGACGAAAAAGTTTGAACTGCCGGATACGATTTACACAATTTACCCGCACAAAGACGGAACTGTTTGGTTTGGAACTGAACATTCCGGGGTTTGCCAATACAAAGATGGGAAGATAGCTCCTCTTTATAGTAGGTCTGACGGTTTAGCCGGCAATGATGTTAAAACCATTCACGAAGCGAAAGACGGTTCGTTTTGGATTGGAACCTTTAGTGGCTTGTCGCATCTGAAAGACGGTAAATTTACCAATTACACAACTAACGAAGGTTTAGCCGGTGATACCGTTCGCTCAATTAAAGAAGACGAAGACGGAACGCTTTGGATCGGCACCTACGATAGCGGTTTGTCTCGCTTCAAAAACGGAAGATTCTTCAACTTTAATAAGGAAAACGGGCTCTTTAGCAACGGCGTTTTTGCCATAGTTGAAGACAAAAACGGCAACTTTTGGATGAGTAGCAATCAGGGAATTTATCGTGCTTCGAAACAACAGTTGAACGATTTCGCCGATGGCAAACTTTCGAGTTACGAGTCTTTCGGTTACGGCAAGCAAGACGGAATGCTCAACAACGAATGTAACGGCGGAAGGCAGCCTTCGGCCATGACCGATTCGGATGGAAGAATATGGTTTCCGACACTTGAAGGCATCGCGATCGTTGGGACTGAGGAATTGACGAAAAACACCTTACCGCCGCCCGTAGAAATCGAAGAAATAACGGTTGACCGTGTTCCTGTTAACTTTAAGGCAAATCAGTCCGCCATTGAAATCACGCCCTCGCAAACTTATGTGGACATTAGTTACACAGCTTTGAGTTTAATTGATTCCGAAAAACTTCTATTCAGGTACAAACTCGAAGGATTTGACGAAAATTGGGTTGAGGCGGGAACCAGAAGATTCGTCAATTTTTCGCATTTGCCGCCCGGAAATTATACTTTTACCGTGACGGCGACCAATAGTAACGGGGTTTGGAATCAAACTGGTAAATCAATCAAAATCGAAGTTCTTGCACCTTTTTATCGAACTTCGTGGTTTATCTTGACCATCATTTTACTCACAATTTTTACTGCATATTTGATTTATCGTAATAGAATCGAACAACTAAAAAGACTAAACGCTGCCCAAGAATCTTTTTCGCGTCAACTTATCGAATCTCAAGAAGCCGAACGAAAACGCATCGCGCAAGAATTGCACGACGGACTCGGACAAAGTCTGCTGGTTATTAAAAATCGGGCAGTTTTGGGATTGAATGCGAAAGGAAATACAAAAACTGACGAACAATTCAACGAAATTCAAGAATCCGTTTCAGATGCCCTAATTGAAGTCCGTTCCATCGCTTACAATCTGCGCCCGCTTCACATTGAGCGATTGGGTTTGACTGCGACGATTGAAGAAATGATTGAAGAAATACATGATACTTCCGGCATCACCATCAATTACGATATTGAGCCGATTGATGGTGTGTTTGCAAATGAAAATGAAATAAATTTTTATCGGATTGTGCAGGAGTGTCTCAACAATATTGTCAAACATTCAAAAGCCACCAAAGCAAATGTCGAAGTTTTTCGGGAAAACTCGAAAATTATTTTAACTATCAAAGACGACGGCAAAGGGTTCGAGGCGGATAAAATTAAACCAGGATTAGGGTTAAAGGGAATGGCTGAACGAGCAAAGATTTTAGGCGGAACATATTCGATTGACTCGGAAATCGGGAAAGGCACTACCGTTTTGATTGAAATAAACTCAAAAATTAACTAGCCATGAATGATTCAACAATAACAGTTCTAATCGCCGACGATCATCCGATTTTCCAACGCGGATTGCAACAAATTATAGAAACTGATGCAAATTTGAAAATTGTTGGAGCGGTAAATAATGGCGAAGATGCCTTGACTAATTTGCGTCGGCTAAAACCGCAAGTTGCTGTTTTAGATGTTGATATGCCGAAACGCGACGGGCTGTCAGTTTTGAAATCCATCAAAGAAGAAAACCTGCCGACCGAAGTTATTTTGCTGACCATGTATAAAGAAGAACGATTTTTTAATGCGGCTTTGGATGCCGGTGTGAAAGGCTATGTCATTAAAGACAGTGCAGTTAGCGAAATTACCAATGCAATTCACGCAGTTGCGAAAGGTGGAAATTTTATCAGCCCGACGCTTTCAACTTTACTGATGAAGCGAGTTAATCGTGCCGAAAAGCTCGATAGTTTACCGCTTGAGCTACTCACAACTTCCGAAAGAAAAGTCTTGAAATTAGTTTCCGAATCAAAAAGCAACAAACAAATCGCGGATGAACTTTTTGTCAGCGTCCGCACGGTCGAAAACCATCGTTCAAATATCTGTGCCAAACTTAATCTGGAAGGCAAAAATGCTTTATTAACTTACGCTTTGACGAATAAAATTGAGATTTAAAAAGAAATTTGCCCGCGAATCTTCGCGAAAAAAACGTGAATAAAAAGAAAGAATTATTGAAAATAAATTTTTGAACAGTAATAAATTCTTACATATTCGTGCAAATTCGCGTAATTCGCGGGCAAATTCTTACCAAACCCCCAATCCCCAATCCCCAATCCAAAATCCCAAAATGAGTAGTAACACCTAGACAAAATAGGTAGTAGCCCCGATGTTTTTCTATTTCGATTGTTGCAATATAACTCTTGAAATGGCCTTGGTAGGTTTATCGCTCAGAAACGGTTTCATCGTTTCAGCTCAACTTTCCCTGAATCCAAGGCCAATTCAATAAAAACTTAAAGAGGAAAATAATGAGAAAAAGAATGATCATGAAAAGTTTAATGGTTTTAATGATGCTCGGAGCATTTAGTTTAGTGTCGTTTGCCCAAACTTCGCTTCAACTAAATTCAGACGGCACGGCATCAGCAAGTGCCCAACCAGGACCCGGTCAAACAGTGGATTTCAAAATAGATTTGGCAAAAGATACATACGTTTGTGCAACCGCAAAATCTAAATTAGCGACTTGGAATGCAACATTTGACGGAAAAAATGTTACCCAGACGGAAAGTTGTTTCGAGATAACTCAAACCCGCAGTTATCCAATCAAACTAGCCAACAAATCAACATCAACAGGAGCTTTTACCCCATATTCCGTTATTATGGATTTATCTTCATCAACTCTCTTGAAGTTAGACCCGGAAAGATCAATGGCAAATTCAGTAGGCAGGCTTGCGCCGAAAGAGGTAAAGTCATTCGTCGTAAAATTGGAAGCCGGCAAGAGAGCGTGTTTGGTTGCAAAGTCCGATAACTTGACCGGTTTTACAGCTTCTTTCGAAAATACGAGTGTCCCGCTTACCCCGGATGACAAGCTAACTTGTTTGCCGGTACCGACCGAAGCACGGTATTACAAAATAGTATTCAGCAGCAACACGACTAACGCCGTGAGGTATGATCTCACGGTCGGCTATCAGGATTAAAAAATTAAAAGAAGAAAATCATGAACAAAACAATAGCTAAAAGTTTAACGGTTTTAATGATGATTGGTGTATTCAGTTTAGTTTCGTTTGCTCAAACTTCGCTGACTTTGGATATCACTAATGTTGCCCATGTCACAGGAGAGGACAAAATTCTGGAAGCTGAGGCATCAGTTGATTACACCATCAATTTGAAAAAGGATACCAGGGCCTGTGTTGGTGCAATTTGGCATAATTCGGATGTCACCGATTTGAAAGCAACATTTGAGGAAAATGAGGTTAAAACATTTCTTCAAGAAGATACCAATGTCGATGATTTAGCTTGTTTTGACATCACGGAAAGTCGTAGTTATTCCATCAATCTTACTAACCAATCAGAAGGAAGCGGAAAATATACACTTATCTTACATTCGTCAATTCCTTTGACAATGAGTAACGGAAACGCCGCCTTAAGTGGAAGTATCAGCGGTTCAACCCAAAAAGATTTTACGATCCGTTTGGATAAAAGCCAGAAACTTTGTTTCACCAATAATTCGGCTGAGAATCAAGAATTGCAAGTTTCTTTTCATGGCGCAGAAGGCGATGAAGCTGTGCCTCATCAAAACGCAGTTTCTTTTCCAATCACCAAAACACTTAACCTAATAAAAGTAACAAACAGTTCAAGCGGTTCGGTTAATTACAATTTCGCAATTAAGTATGCGGATGATTGCGTTTCTGAGGAACCATCTCCGACTCCGACTCCGATTCCGGAACAATCTCCGACTCCGATTCCATCTCCGGTGGAGGAACCCGAAATCGTATTTAATAATCGGGTTTTAGAGGATGATGAGAAGATTGTGGTGGCAAAGGGAGCGAGTGTGTCCTTGAAGGCGCAAGCTACCGACGCGGCTCAATTTGAGTGGAAAGATGAAAAAGACGTTTCGCTCAGCACCAAGCAAGTTTATACCTTTGTGCCCAACGTGAGCGGCGAGTTTAGTTACAATGTAACCATCGAAAATAGCGGTAACGGCAGCGGCATGCGCCGTGTGCGAGTCAAGGTCGTAGAGTTAGATGTCTCTGTGCCTAACATTTTCACGCCTAACCAAGACGGGAACAACGATCGTCTGCAAGTTTCTGGGGACGGTATCAAGTCTATCAGGTTCAAGGTTTATAATCGCCTCGGCGAGGTTATTTTTGAGACTACAGATTGGATTGAAGGTCAAACTATTGACACAAACAAAGGATGGGACGGCTTTTACAAGGGTAAATTGCAGGACAGTGGCAATTACACGTGGTTACTATCAGTTACTTACATCAACGACACCACTGTAAAGAAAACAGGCAACGTGTATCTGAAATATTGATTTTAACCGCTCCACAAAACTTACAAAACTCTGAAACGTTTGGTTTGTCCTAACAACATTGCATAGTTTCGTAGCTGATAAACAGAACACAAATTTCAAAATAAAAAGAGGAAAAATATGATAAAAAAAACAATGATAAAAAGTCTGGCAGTTTTAATGATGATTGGCGCATTCGCAGTATTTTCGTTTGCCCAAACAAAAGAAAGAGTTCAGTTAAAGGTTGATAGTAGTGACAACGACTTAGCATTGCAAAGAACACTTGCGCCAAACGGCTCGCTGACTGTTACTTTTAAGGCTAATGCCGGGCAAACGATCTCCTATACCGCAGGCTACGACTTTAAAGATAGTGACCTTCGAGTATCTTTATGGGAAAGCGGGGCCAACGACAATTATAAAGAATCGGGACCTAAAGAAAATAATGAATTCTTGATTCCGAAAACCGGCAATTATGACATTTTGATTGAAAATACGACGAATAAAAGGGTCACCACGACACTTTATTTGAATCTTTTTAGTGCCGAATTTATGGCAGAAGCCAATTCAGGTTCGGAGGTTCAAACCGAAGCCCTCGATTTCACAGGATCTGACCAAGCGAATGCAAGCAAAACGATTCCTGCCAATGGCACGATGAAATTCACATTTAACGGCGAAAAAGGCGCAACCGTCCTAGTTAAAGTAACCGACAGAACCAATCAATTGACCGTTATTTTTAACGACAACCCAAACCAAAAAGCCGATACAACCATCGCTCTCAATAACGAGATTTCCCGAAAAATTAACAGGACGGGAGAATATACGATTGAGGTTGTCAACGAAACGGCTAAATCTATCAGCTTCGGTTTGGAAGTGATTATTGATGTATCCGCGTCAACCTCGACAAACACGGGTTCTTTTGATGAGGAACGAATTGAATTTGCACGAGGCGAAACTTCTGCGTACCCGGTCCGCGACGCGACGCAGTTCGAGTTCGCCTTGCCGGCGAGCGGGCATGCGAGACTGACGCTGTTCGATCTCGCCGGGCGTAGGGTGCGCACGATTCTGGACGGCGAACGGGCGGCCGGCCGCGGCTCGGTCGGCTGGGACCGCCGCGGCGAGAATGGGACGTTGCTGGGACCGGGGATCTATCTAGCGC
>JANOEF010000258.1:0-2491 GCA_031413075.1 Acidobacteriota bacterium
AGAAGGGGTGAGGTCGTCCATCACGCCCTTAAATGAGTTACAAAAACGCATCCTTGAATTGCTCAAACTCTCCCCATATCTTTATCAAGGACTTGCTACTGATTATTCAGAACTCAATTTATTTTGAGCGAAACAGGAGTCTTAAAATTGAAATTCACAAAAACTGACACCCCCCGATTTTTCCAAAAATCGGCGATGTTCAAAAAATGATTGTCTTTCGACGAAAAAAGACACACTTAGTCTGTGAAATTAAATTTTGGTGGTTGCCAGATGAAATTGAGATGTTGATACGAGTATTTACTCTGGTAAAAAATTCGTGCGGTTGATTTTGTCAAAACAGCAATTCTCTCGTTTGACGAAAGAACGGGTATTTTGTCCGTAACGGAAACTTGCCGACACGAACAAATGCAAAAAGGCGAACATTCGTGGCTTTCTGATTCCGAATTTCCGCCGCCGTCGTGAAACTGCGCCTGCTCATTTTCAATTTGCGGACTAAAAAAACCACTCACCGTAAAGTCTTGGCAAGGCTGCACAGACAACAGCAACAAATAAAAACTAAAAATGAAGCAGAAAACTCGCATCAATTCGCTTATTATAAATCGTTCATTCGCATTTCACAAAGAGGCGGCTAAAGGATGAGGATAACGTGGGAGGAAACCTTGGCAGTTATCAGTGAACAGATAACAAATATTTCCTTCATAGCTGATTTGTTGGGCGGCGCGTGGCGATTACCCCGCATACTTCCCTCTGCTCTTCAGGCGTATGAAAACCGCGAGTACGAGAAGGAAGATTGCTAGAGCGGGTACGCCGACACGAAGAATTAATCTTTCACTTGCTATCTCTGCCTCCGGCGATTCTATTTGCCGACCATTTACCCATAAGCCGTATGACTTAACCGCGCCGTCAATCGGGACTTTCGTGGAATTTGGTAAGATGTAAGTCCTGACCTCTGCGCCACGCTTTCTGAGTACATTATCGGCACCGCCCTGATCGAGCGCAGCCGTCCAAAATCGATGGCCTTCTTCGAGAACTACAATCGTTTTAGGGTAGCGACCACCGGAAGAACTATATATGTGGTAAGACGCCAGATGCCCTCGGACTTCTGAAAAGTCGTCAACCTGGGGGATCGGCGTGGTAAAGGTAAGCACGACAAAGAAGATGCTCAGGCAGAGCAGGAATAATGGCGCTATATACAGGCTTAACACTCTCATGGAACGGTTATCATCCTCTTTTACATCCTCGCGTCTTTGTTTACAGATTGCCGCCTAACGGCTAAAATGACGCGGGCGAAATCGAATCCGCGCAACTCCGAATAAACCAAAGACGCTGATAACAAAGTCGCTGTTTTTGCCTCACGTCCATTGAATTATTGGACACGGCGTTATTTTCACTACGCTACTTTCGCAACAAGGCTCGATACGACAAAGGCGATAACTCGAAATCAGAATTATTTCCAATAGAGAAGATAATTTGACATCAAGCGTCCTCATCAACAAGAAAGCGTCCAACTTATGATTGAGCAGAACCATTCCAGATAACACTCAATTTCGGGCGTATTATCTGGAATCATTCGGGATGATAAACTTATATCAGTAACGAAAATACCTCGGAATCATCGCTTATTGCAAATAATTACAAAATCTCTATCAGTTGTTTTATAAATTTTGAATAGAACTGAAAATAATTGAAAATATTGGTAGCGAAATCCAGTCAAAATTCAGCTACTACTTTCCAAAAATCTCCGCCACAATTTTGAAACGATAATCAAAAATATATGTCAATTCTCGTTTGACATAGAATTGCGCTATGTCGCCAAGCGGTTCAAACGGCAAACAATACCGCACAATGTCTTTCATAATCGTTTCGCCATTCTCCCCCGTTTCAAAAGTGTGCAGATGAATCCATTGTTTGTATGGACTTTTGAGCGCCGTATCAACAAAATCAAACGGCGGATTCCATTGCGTTATTTCGGTTTTCCAGAGGAGCGGAAAACCGTGCAATTGAGCCGGTAATCGATCAACGCGCCTATTTTCAGATCAATAGGCTGCGGCGTCACAATCTGAAAATTGAGTTCCGGCGGAGTGATGCGCTCCAAATTCAGAGCATCCGCGAAGAAAGCAAATATTTCCTCGCGTGGTTTTTGGATAATTTGCTTTCTTTCTAAAATATATTCAGACATTTGGATTTTGGATTTGCGATTTTGGATTTTGGATTTTACTTCAAAATACGAGCTAAATTACTTTAACAGATGAAAATCTAAGAGTCTGCTTAAATTTTTGAAACTTCCGAGTTTTGTCGCTGAAAGTGACGAATTTAATAGCGTCGGGAGCATCCCGACGTAAGTTAAAGCAAACATTCCGTCGCTCAAAGTGACGAACACAACCCGTTGAATTTTCGTCACTTTCAGCGACGGATCACCTTTTTTATCAATTCGTTGGGTGCCGCTCGCGCTTTACCCAACGCTATTAAATTTGTCCCTTTCAGGGACTTT
>JANOEF010000259.1:0-2420 GCA_031413075.1 Acidobacteriota bacterium
GAAGTTTCCGCCGCTCAACAATCCCGTGTTTTTGCACGTTTGCGTCCGCGCCCGAGCCTTAACGTCAGCACGGAAAATCTGCGTGTGGCAGGCGAAACCCCTTTTAATCGGCTCATGGAAGTTGGCGCAGTTGTCACTCAACCGATTCCGCTCGGTGGTCAAACCAAAAACAAGATCGAAGTTGCCGACCGGACGATCAGTCTGGCGGAAGCGCGGCTCGATGGAGTTTTGCGTCTGCGGCTGTTTGAAATGCGGCGCACATTTTTTGAATCCCTGGTGGCACAATCGCGTTTGAAAATAGAAGAAGAAAACAGTAAAAATTTTGAGGAATTGTTAAGACTGAGCGAAGTTCGCCTAAAGGAAGGAGATATTTCTCCCGGCGAATTGTTGAAACTACGTCTTGAAAGAACTAAATATGTTTCGGCTGTGGCTGATGCCCGGCTCAAGTTGCGGCAGGGAAAAATCAAATTGCTCGAACTTATCGGTGAAACCGATTTTACGCGACTTGAAGAAATCGAATTGCGCGAAACATTAGACTTCCAGTCTTTTAATTTAAGCTTGTCGGCTCTCAATCAATCAGCCCTCGAAAATCGTCCCGAAATCAAAGTTGCCGAAGCCGAGTTTGCCCGTGCCGAATCTGTTTTCCGGCTTGAACGCTCTCGTGCAAAAGGCGAAATCGAACCGTATGCGGGTTATCGGCGCGTCGGCGTGGATAACACGGTTTTAGCCGGAGTGAATATTCCTTTGCCGTTCGGCAACCGTAATCAAGCCGCGATTGCTCAGGCGGAAGCCGATCAAAAAATCGCCGCCACCGCTTTGCAGCAAATAAAAAATCGAACCTTAGCGGAAATTCAGACCGCATTCCTGGGATTTGAAACGGCGCGGGAACAGGTTAAGGTTTTCGACCGTGCCACCCTGCAACAGGCGGATGAATTACTGGGAGTAGCACTATTATCTTATCGGGAAGGCGCTACCGAAATAATCAATCTTTTAGAAGCCCAGCGCACGCGGACAGATTTGCGAAACAATTATTACCAGACTCTTTTAACCTATTATACGAGCCTGTTTCAATTGGAATTGCTGACCGGAACAGAGATCAAAAAGTAAAAAGTAAAAGTAAAAGTAAAAAGGCAAAATTTAAGAAGCTAAGTGGATTAAATATGAGCGAAGAAAAAGAAACGGAATTTATTGAAAATGAAGCTGAAACTAACGAAACGTCGGCGCCCCCGAATTTGAGAAATTGGGTAATCGGCGGCGTAATCGGTTTGCTTTTACTCAGTTTGATCGGATTTTTCGTCTGGCGGCGCGGTGCAAAAACGGTCGAACAGACCAAGACCGAAGCCGAAAAAAATGAAACCGGAAAAGTTAAATTTCTGATGGAACAGCAATGGCTCATTCAGATGAAACTTGCCCAGGCGGAAGAAAAAACCGTTTCGCGACAAATCACCTCAACCGGCAGAGTCGTTCCGGCGGCAAACAGTCAGGCGATTGTTTCTACGCCCGTAGCGGGAATTTTAAGCGAGAGGCCGCTTCCGCGCATCGGTCAATACTTCGCCGGCGGTCAGACGATCGCTTTTATTCGTCAGACTCCGACTTCAACCGAACAGGCGCAAACCCGTGCCGCCCAATCTCAAGTCGAGTTGTCAAAAGTCCAAATCGAATCGCAAAAAGTCCAAATCGAGATGCAGAAAACACAAATCGAAATGCAGTATTCGCAAATCGAAATTGATAATGCCCGGCTCGAATCGGAAAAACGAACAGCCTCCGGCGATGTTGAAACCGCCCGCGTCCGTTTGGAAGCGGCAAAACGCGAAGCTGACCGGATGCAACGGCTTTACGATGGCAAAGCCGTCTCGCAGAAACAATTGCAAACCGCCCAATCGGAACGTGAATCCGCCCAAATTTCCTTTGATTCGGCTGTCAAAAGACGTGATTCAATAAATGCCGCCCGACCGCTCAGTCCTAAGAAAGTAAATATCAATACCAATTTCGGTAATACGACCACTGCCGCCGCTGTCCAAAACGGCTTTACTGTCTCCGCTCCATTTGGGGGATATGTCACCAAAGTCAATAAATCAATCGGCGAACAGGTCTCCCCGGGCGATTCAATCCTCGAAATCAGTAATCTTGATACGGTTTGGGTTGAAGCTCCGATTTTTGAACGCGACTTAAATGCTTTAGGAACCAGTCGAACAGCGAAATTTACCACCTCGGCTTATCCCGAGGACGAATTTAAGGGAACGGTTCTTGATTTCGGCTCGATAATTGACGAACAAACCCGCTCGGCAAATGTGATTTTTCAGGTTGAAAATGCCGGACGCGCCCTGCGTCTCGGAATGCAGGCAAATGTCAGGCTCGACGGGGAGCAAACCGTCAAAGCGATGATGATTCCGAAGGAAGCTGTGCTGGAAGCCGAAGGC
>JANOEF010000260.1:0-6158 GCA_031413075.1 Acidobacteriota bacterium
CGCAGTGCGATCGGGTTGATCACGCTGTCTTCATCGAAGGTGGCTGAAATCTGGTTGATGGTCTGCCAAGTCACAAGACTCGAGTTGGCCAATTGATTCGCCCCATCGATCAAACGGAAGCCACCTGAAGTGGTCCCTAGATTGTTCGATGCCAACATTGCCGGTCTCGCCCGCTCCGACAAACCGGGCGACCATAATGTTCATCCCGATAAAGATCGAAGAGACAAAAACCACTACCACCAAAAAGATTTGCCAGCTCACTCCGATAGCGGCATTCCCCTTAAACCCGACAATGTTTCCGACGACGATGTGGTCCACCAGGCCTTGCAGACCGCCGAACATATTGGCAACCATCGTCGGGGCCGCCAGTTTCCAAACCGCTTTGGGCAGCGAACCTTCGATGATTGAACGGTCATAAGTTGGCGGCGAAGCCGTTTCCCCTGAGTCATCCGTTTCCGTTGTTTGCTGTTCTGCTTTTTTCGGGAAAGCCATAAATAGATATTTTGGTTGCCTGTGGATCGAATGATTATTGTAGCCAATTATTCGAAAAATGTCTTTTCGGAGGATTTTTTATTCCGGTTCGCTAAAGTTTTTTAGTTTTAATGCTGTTCAGGGCAATTTTCCCGAGCGCATTGACGAAATGATTAAACGTCGCAAAACGGATGTCCTTGGTAAAACCTCTGGCATAGCGGTAGTAAATCTGTTGGGCAATGACCGCGATTTTGAAAGTCCCGAAAACGTAATAAAAAAGTATGTCAGAAACGTCTCGTCCGGATTTTTCGGCATACATTTCGACCAGTTCCGCCCGGGAAATGTTTTCCATCAAAACCCGCGGATTAAACGGCATCGAAAGCATTTGCTCACCCGCCTCGCGCGACATCCAATAGCCTAAACTTGTTCCTAAATCCATCAACGGCTCACCGATGGTCGTCATTTCCCAGTCCAGCACGGCCACAATATCGGTCAAATTTTCGGGGTTGAGCATCAGATTGTCGAATTTATAGTCGTTATGAACCAGTGTTGCGCCGTTTGACGCCGGAATGTGGGAGTTGAGCCATTCAATTGATTTTTCCAGTTCAGCTTGTTGATCCGTTTTGGCCTTGAAATAACGTTTCGTCCAGCCCTCGACCTGACGCACCGCGTAGCCTTCGGGTTTTCCTAAATCACCAAGACCGATTTTTTGGTAATCGAGTGAATGCAGTTCAACTAAGTTTTCGATAAAAGATTCGCAAACCTGGCGTTGTAATTCAGGTGAATTCTCCAAATTTTCGGGCGCTTTTCCGCGAATGATCAACCCGTTGCGGCGTTCCATCAGATAAAATTCCGAGCCGATGACCGCTTCATCATCGCAATAAATCAAAGGTTTCGGGGCCGGTTGATAGACTGCCGAAAGTTTTGCTAAAACATTGAATTCACGAGACATATCGTGTGCGGATTTGACCTGATTGCCAAATGGGGGACGACGCAGGACATATTCATTTTCGCCGATTCGGACGCAATAGGTTAGATTCGAATTGCCGGATGGGAATTGAGAAATTTCAATATTTCCCGCGCTGATTTTGCCGCGCAAAAAATCGGATAAATGTTCAAGGTTTAATTCTTCGCCTTGTCTGATTGGTTTGGTATCGTTCATAAAAAAGCAATTTTATGATGATTTGGCGGCAACTGCAAAATGAACAACAGGCGAGAGGCGGATGGTGACATTGCTAGACGCCCTGACTCTCATGTCCGCAATCGGCCGCACTTTCGAAATCCGGTGCTTTAATTATTGAGCTTAATTTCGCTAAATGTCCCGAAAACACACGTTTATTGCTCCTCCTGATTTTGCCAGAGATTATACAATATTTTATCCAGGTAGTTTTATTTTTTATCGTCAACTTAGAATTTCAATCAGTAAGCACCAATGCCCAATTTACAATGGACAATGGACAATGAAGAAAACCCTAAAACCAAAGGTAATCAACTATTTACAAACTTTTCTTGATTTTCAATATATTGCAAAACTTTTGCTGACCTGCTCTTTTGAATTTTTTGATAATCGGCTAAGTCACTTGCTTGGCTGATTTTGACCTGCTAGCTAAAAAAACAATCCGCTTGATCAATTATTTTTTGTCGAGGTAATATTTTTCGATGGCCAAAATCAACAAAAATCCGGTCAAATAAGCTCCAAAATCAGTCCATTCAAAAGTTCTGCCCATAACCACGGAAAGAATTCGATTGGAATCTAATCCGAGTAGTTTTACATAATCAAAATATTGCAATACTTCAATTAAACAGGCAAAAAGCAACACTCCGAGGGCGACTTTCCAATATCTAACTTGTAGAAATATTCGCAAAAAACAGTAGATCAGGCCGACCACCAGGACATCTCCGATGAATGGCCGAATTATCGAATCTTTAATAAATAAAGCGATCGCGACTTCGATCAAGAAGAGAATTATGGTAAAAATCAGGTAGTTGAAGTTGACTAACTGTTGCTTCATTGCGTTTTAACGACTTATTTCGTCTTTTACCGTGATTTGGGTAAACAGGTAAGCAAAAAAAAATCTCGGGGAGCTAAAAAAAAGTATGACGCGACCCGCATAAAGGTTATCGCGTCAGTGATTATTTTCGTTCAACTTAAACGAGATCTCAAATTAAAATACTAATCGTTTCCGATGGTTTCGATGATTATGTTAATTGAAGTTTTATTTTTCTTTTTGGCGGTGTTCGTGATCTCGAAAACAAAATCTCCGCCGGCGATCGTAGTTCCATTGTAGCTGGTCAAGTACTTTATCAATCGTCGTGAGCGGACCCTAGCCGGTGGTGCCGGTTTCGTCTTCTGCCCCGTTTTGTAGAATAAAGCGGGCTTTGTTGTCGGTGGAAGTTAAGGAGATTCTGAGCCGTTGACCTTCAGAAAAATCAAAGGTAAATCTCTGGCAACTGCCGGTTTTTCCGCTTAAAGTCGCGGTCTCGTTGTTTAAGTTGATCTTTCGGGCTTCACATTGAGCCGAGACAGTGAAGGCAAAAGCAAACAACGCAATAAATGTTAATAAGATTGGTAATATCTTTCTCATATTTGATTATAAAAGCTCGCTTCATCAAAGCTAACATTTCTGGAATAAATTAATCAACCGCAAAAATTTTGCAAAGAGAAGATTTGTGATAATCTATCCCGAAATTATGAATTTTACTTATTCAACTAAATCAGCTGAGTTACAGATGCGTTTGCAGTCGTTTATGGACGCACATATCTTTCCGAACGAGAAAAACTTTAACGATGAAGTTAATGCGGGGGACCGCTGGCAACCTTCAAGTTTAATCGAGGCGCTTAAAGCTGAGGCTCAAGCTGCCGGCTTATGGAACTTATTTTTGCCCGAAGTTTCCGGTCTCAGTAATCTCGAATATGCACCACTCGCCGAAATTATGGGAAAAGTGACCTGGGCCAGCGAAGTTTTTAATTGTTCCGCGCCGGACACCGGAAATATGGAAGTTTTAGAGCGATACGGAACGGCGGAACAAAAAGAAACCTGGCTGAAACCGTTGCTCAACGGAGAAATTCGCTCGTGTTTTGCGATGACCGAGCCTGATGTGGCATCGTCGGACGCGACCAATATTCGGGCGTCAATCAGAAGTGACGGCGATGCATATATTTTGAACGGGCGAAAATGGTGGTCAACCGGGGCCGGTGATGCACGTTGTAAACTGGCGATATTTATGGGCAAAACCGATGAGTCCGCCCCGAAACATCTTCAACAGTCAATGATTCTGGTGCCGATGGATGCGGACGGAGTAGAGGTTGAAAGAAATCTCCTCGTTTTCGGTTTCGATGATGCGCCGAACGGTCATTCGCAGCTTTCGTTCACTGATGTCCGGGTACCGGCCGCCAATTTGCTGCTCGGTGAGGGGCGGGGTTTTGAAATTGCCCAGGGACGGCTCGGTCCCGGTCGTGTTCATCATTGTATGCGCTTGATCGGAGTGGCCGAACGGGCACTCGAATTGTTGTGTCAGAGAGCGCAGTCCAGAGTGGCGTTTGGCAAACCTCTGGCCGAACAAGGCGTTTTGCGGCAATGGATCGCCGAGGCCCGACTCGCCATTGATCAAGCCAGATTATTAGTTCTCAAAACGGCGTGGATGATGGACGAGGCAGGTAACAAAGCCGCCCGTAATGAAATTGCGATGATCAAAGCGGTGGTACCGCAAATGGCGCTTCAGGTGATTGACCGGGCCATCCAGGCACACGGCGGCGGCGGGGTCTGTCAGGATTTTCCGCTCTCGAACTTTTGGATTTACGCCCGAAGTTTACGCCTTGCCGACGGACCCGATGAAGTTCATCTCGAGAGCATCGCAAAAAATGAGATGAGAAAATACCGAACTCACCTTTGAAACCTCGGGATTAGGTATTTTGAAAATAAAGAAAAGCTCGCAAATAATTGAGTGACTTTGGTTTTCGGATTTTTATCATTGTCCATTGTCCATTGTCCATTGTGCCTAGGTGAGGTATGTTTTGGCAAAATCAAGCGCCTTGTTCCACCGATTGACCAGCCCTTTCCAAAAGATACTGGTTTCATCCCGACCTTTTTCCCGTTCATACAGCTCTCTGGCGGTTCGCAAAACGAGGAGTAATGATTTCGTGTCTTTCTTTTCCGTCTCGCGGAGGGCTTTGATCGTTATTTGACCGATGACACCGTCTTGTTCAACGCCCAAAGCTTTTTGGAGGATGAGGGCCGCGCCTTTTGGCCCGCGGTTGAAAGCGCAATCACGCAGATAGGACTCCACCGCGTTTTTGGTCGTCCAGACTGAGACGCCATCGGTGTAGGTTGCAATAAATCCGATGGCCAGTTGTTGGGCCTTTTGGTGATTGCCGGCTTCAATCAGATTCTTTAAGAGTTTTGCTTCTTCGGGGTGATATTTGTTATTGATGCCGGCCACTTCGTATTCGCCGCCGCCGTCGGCCGGGAGTAAATTATAAACCTGTAATTTTCCGTTTTTGATTCTGGCTTCAAAATCAAAAATACGTTTCGCCATCTCTAATCTTTGTTTGGCTGAACTCATTTAATCTATCCTCCGGATATGTTCCAAAATTTGATGTTCTGTTGCTACTTGATAATGACAAAAATAATCAAAATGTGACAGCATTTGCATAAAAAAAGTCTTTCGCACTAAAATTCTGAGTTTGTAACAGATTTATTGGACATATCTTCAATCAATTGCGACAATAAATTTTAAAAAAATCCAAATGAACATTCGTCCCGTCAATTTAACCGATGCCGCGCAGATTGCCGAAATTTATAACTATTATATTTTAAATTCGCACCAAACCTTTGAAACCGAACCTCTGACTGCGTCGGAAATGCAACAGAGAATCGCCGAAATTACTGAGAAATATCCGTATTTAGTGGCCGAAGAGGATGACGAGATTTTGGGTTATACGCATGCCGCTCGATTTGGTTTTCGCCAGGCGTTTGAATATTCGGCCGATGTTTCGATTTATGTCAAAAATGCCGCTAAACAAAAGGGAATCGGAACCAGATTGTATTTTGATCTCTTTGACGAACTGACCGAAACCAATATTCACGCCATCATTGCCGGTATTTCTTTGCCGAACGATTCGGGGATTCGATTTCACGAAAAACTCGGATTCAAGAAAGTCGCGCATTTTAACCAGATCGGCTATAAACTCGGCCGATGGGTCGATGTTGGATACTGGGAATTTATCAATCGGATTTAAAGTGAAAAAGGTTAAAAGGTTAAAAGTGAAAAAGTTTTAGACATGCTTTATGTGACTAAAATTTTTCTACTTAGCCGCTTTTTCACTTTTTCACTTTTTCACTTTTTCACTTTCAAAATGTCCAAAGCAATTATCCATTTTGCCCACGCCAACGGTTTTCCCGCCCGCACTTATACCAAGCTTTTTTCTCTGCTCGAAAATGATTTTCAAATTGGTTTTTTGGAGCGTCATGGACATCATCCGAAATATCCGGTTAGTGACGGCTGGCAGTTTTTGCGTGATGAGCTCCTGGCCGAGATTGAAAGTCGTTATTCCGAACCGGTGATCGGGGTTGGTCATAGCCTTGGCGGAATCCTTCATTTTCTGGCAGCTGCCCAAAAGCCAGAACTATATCGCCGGCTTGTTTTACTGGATGCGCCGATCATCAGCCGTTTGAGTAGTTACGGGC
>JANOEF010000261.1:0-9553 GCA_031413075.1 Acidobacteriota bacterium
TTTGTTCCGACCCTGTCGTTTTTAATTATTTTGATTGGTCTGATTTTAGGGATTCTAAATTCAAACTATTTCTATGGGATTCTAGGTTGGACTATTTCCTTTCATCTGATAACTAATTGGCAGGAAACGAGTTTTAGGCAGCCGGATCTGCAAAAAGCGGGGTATGTAACCAGCGTTTTGGTCTTGCCGATCGCAAATTTGTTAACTTATGGGGCAATTTTTAGTTTAGTTTTTGGAGCAAAACAATCCTTTTTCACTTTTTGGTTAGAAGGTGGTAAAACTTCATGGCTTGCATTTCAACAAATCTTTCGGCTTTAATAAATAGTAAATGTTAAGTTTTTTTCGAAAAGTAAAATCAGAATCAACTAATGGAAAATCAGCAAATGGTTCACCAAACTCTCTTTCTGCCAGTCATTTACAAAAAACCTATAATCGTCGTCGGGTGGTGGATGATGTCAGTTTAGCAGTCAATAGCGGAGAGGTGGTGGGACTCCTCGGAGCTAATGGGGCTGGTAAAACCACTACTTTTTATATGATGACGGGGTTGGAAAGCACTGAAAAAGGAAATATATTTCTGAACGGACAAGATGTTACCAAACTTCCAATGTATCTGAGGGCCAGACTTGGTTTGGGGTATTTACCGCAAGAACCTTCAATTTTTCGCAAATTTTCCGCTGAACAAAACATTTTAGCTGTCTTGGAAACGATGAAAATAAATCGGAGAGGTCGGTTTGCCAGGTTAGAGGAACTTTTAGCAGAATTTGGGATAGACCATGTCCGCAGAACTCGCGGAGATGCTCTCTCAGGTGGGGAAAGGCGAAGAGTTGAAATTGCCCGGTGTTTAGCTACCGAACCGAAGTTTATCCTGTTAGATGAACCGTTTGCAGGTATTGACCCAATCGCCATTGACGACATCCGGGAGATTATTTTGTATCTCAAAAAACAAAATATCGGGATTTTGATAACTGATCATAATGTTCGCGAAACTCTTGGAATTACTGATCGGGCCTATATTATGGCCGAAGGGAAAATCCTCAAGTCCGGCAATCCCCAAGAATTGGTGGAGGATGCTGAAGTAAGAAGACTTTATTTGGGTGAAAGATTTACTTTATAAGGGCGCTATTCTTCACAAATTTTTAGAAAATCAGGTATAATTTAGTTAAGTTTATTTTTGAAAATTGACCAAAATTCTTTATGTCATCACTAAAACTCAGTCACAGGCTAGAACAACGAATGGTTCTCACTCCGCAATTGCGGCAAAGAATCGAAATGTTGCAAATGAACTCGCTTGAATTGAGTGAATTAGTTCAACAGGAGATTGTGACAAATCCGATTTTAGAAGAAGTTGGAAATGACGACGAAATAAAAGAAATTTCGGACAATATACTCGATCAAAACTCAGATGGGTATGAGGCATTTGAAAATAAAAACGACAGCACAGTCAATAACTCATTAAATAGCGAAACCCAGTTTGGCGAACCGGTTCAGGATTCGGTCAACGATAATAATTTGAGTGAAGATTACGCAACTCAATTTGAGTCGGAAAATGACACATCAGATTTTAGTGAAGATAGAGTAGATCCATTTGAAGAAATAGATTTCGGCCGGGAGTTTCGGGATTATTTAGATCCCGGTTACCGAACGCAGGAGATTGAACATAAAGAAGATGCGCCAAGTTTTGAACAATTTTTGACTCGCTCCGAATCCTTACTCGAACATCTTGAATTACAATTACAGCTAAATCCGATAAATAAACGATTAGTGGAGGTTTGTGCCGAAATTATCGGAAATTTGGATGGAGATGGGAGATTGAACGCGACAAATGAGGAAATTTCAGATATTTGCAATTGTTCGCTCGAAGATACCGAAAAGTCCAGGCAAATTGTTCTCAAAATGGATCCGGTCGGATGCGGGGCCAGAAATGTTCAAGAGTGTCTGGTCGCCCAACTCGAAACAATCGGCGAAGGCGAAAGTATTGCGGCCGACTTGGTAAAAAATCACTTTACCGAATTACCCCAAAATCGTTGGCATCACCTCGCTAAACTAACCGGAATCGGTCTTAAAGTTTTAGAAGAAGAAATTCAAAAAATTAAAGCCCTCGACCCCTATCCCGGACGACGTTATTCATCTGAAAAACCTTTGTATGTTGCGCCTGAAGTTTATATCGAAAAAATAGATGGCGAATATGTTATTTATTTTACCGATGACGGAAGCCCACGGTTGCGTATCAGCCAAACTTATCAACAAATGCTTGATCAAAACGGTACCACCCGGGAGACAAAAGATTTTATCCGTGAAAAGGTTCGTTCGGCCGTTGATTTGTTAAGAAATATCGAGCATCGCCGGCAAACTATCTACCGGGTAGTCGAGTGTATAGTAAATCGGCAAAGAGAATTTTTGGACAAAGGAGTCGGGTGTATTAAGCCGATGATGCTGAAGGATGTGGCTGAAGATATTGAGATGCACCTTTCGACTATTTCCAGAGTGGTCAATCGCAAATATGCCCATACTCCGCAGGGTGTCATTGAACTCAGACGATTTTTTTCTGAGGGGATGTTAAATGAAGATGGGGAAGAAGTTTCAACTCGGATTATAAAACTGAGAATAAAAAAATTGATTGAAGAAGAGAATTCACATAAACCAGTGACAGACGATGAAATTGCTAAGATATTAATCAAGGAAGGTCTCAAACTTTCGCGCAGGACAGTGGCTAAATATCGTGACCAAATGCAGATCCCGGGCTCACGCGATCGAAAAACCGTTATTTGAAAATCAAGCCCGTAAAATCAACACCTGTATTAATTAAACCAATCGAACTCAAAGAAAACTGGTTATCTCAAAAATATTGGAGGAATAATTTATATGAAATACGAATATACCGGAAGACATATCGAAGTAACCCCGGCTTTACGCCAACATGTGGAAAGTCATTTTGAACGGCTTGATCATTTATTTAACGGCAATCATACAAAAGCCCATATTATCATCGAGGTCGAAAAAGGGAGGCATCGGGCTGAAATTATCGTTAAATGGCGTGACCATGTGCTGACCGCGAATTCGACCGTCTCAGATATGTATCAATCGTTGTCAAAAACTATTGACAAAATTGAAAAACAGGCACTAAAACTAAAAACTAAGGTCACGGACAGGCATCATAAAGCTACTAAAGCAGCCATTGTGGTTAAAGATGAAGTTGAGGTTTTACCGATGCCGAAGAGCCCACAAATCATCAATTCGAAAAACTATATCATCAAACCCATGACGGACGAGGAAGCGGTTTTAAAATTAAATGCGGATGAAAACCATTTTTTGGTCTTTCGGGACGCTGAGACTGAAAGGATTTCAGTCATTTATAAACGCATAGACGGAAATTACGGACTGATTCAGCCATAAAAATGCAATCCATAAACCAGCCCCAAAAACCTAAAATAAATATTTCCGATTTTATTGAAAAAGCTCCTGCCGAATTGCAAATTCAGCTTTTGGCAGGAGCCTCAGGTCTGAAAAAAAAAGAAATAGTTTCTTCTCGGATTCAAAAATTAGGTTTGGCCTTGGCCGTGTTTTCGCATTATATTCACGCCGGCAGATTGCAAATCGTCGGACAAAGTGAAATTTGGTATCTTAATCAACTTTTTTCGGATCAAAGAAAACAAGCAATTCGAAATCTGGATTTAGCAAATATTTGTTGTATTCTCATCACTAAAAATCTCGAACCTCCGCCTGAACTTTTAGAATTAGCCGAAGAATTTGAACTACCAATTATTCGAAGTACTCAGGTTAGTTCGGTTGCGATTGGGACAGTTTCACAGTTTTTGCAAGAATCCCTTGCCCCACAAATGACGTTGCACAGCGTTTTGTTGGGCGTTTATGGGTTAGGGGTTTTGTTGTTGGGTGATTCCGGGATCGGTAAATCTGAATGTGCCTTGGATTTGATTACCAGAGGTCATCGTTTAATCTCGGATGATGCCGTTTTAATCAAACAAATTGGTGAAAGGCTGGAAGGAAGTTCCCCTGCTTTAACCTTTGAATTACTTGAAATCAGAGGACTTGGAATTATCAATATTCGAGACCTCTTCGGGGTTTCGGCGATTGAGAAACAAAAAACGATTGACCTTTGTGTGGAACTAAAAAAATGGGATGAAGTGGACGATGTCGAGAGACTGGGAGTCGAGAGCCTGGAAGAGGAAATTTTGGGGGTTAAAATAACTAAATTTGTCCTTCCGGTCAGTCTCGGGCGAAACATTGCAACTCTGGTTGAGACCGCCATTCGACTGCACTTGGTGAAGCTAAATGGTTTTGATGCGGCTCATAAACTGATCACAAACCATACTTTGATGTTGTCGGGTTAGATTTAATTTTATATGTCCAAAACAAAAGATGACAATAAGAGTGTTCCGAATTTTGTGATCATTACCGGTCTCAGCGGTTCGGGAATGTCTTCCGCTACTAATGCCTTTGAAGATTCCGGTTATTTTTGTGTGGATAATTTGCCGGTCACTTTGCTTTTGCCTTTTTCAAGATTATTATTGCCTAACCCAGAAGAAGTTACTGCCATCGAAAAAGCGGCGTTGGTAATTGACATTCGGGAACGCCATTTTTTATCTGATTTTACAGAAGAACTCAAGAAATTGGCAAAAAAAAAATTACATCCTTTTGTCCTATTTTTCGAAGCAAAAGATGAGGTTCTGCAACGCCGATTTAGCGAGACCCGTCGTCCCCATCCGGCGGACAATGGAAAAGGTTTGTTGTCTGCCATCCGGGCCGAACGCAAAGCCATGCAGCATGTTCGCGAAACCGCCGATTTGATTATTGATACCTCGACTGAAACGGTTCATACTTTACGACGGTTTTTAGTGCAAAAATTTGGACAATCACAAGATGGGACACCGCTTCATGTCCAAATTGTTAGTTTTGGGCACAAATTCGGAGTTCCTCCTCAAGCTGACTTGTTATTTGATGTTCGACATCTACCGAATCCTTATTTTGTTCCGGAGTTGAAAAATTTACCCGGCTCCGATAGAAAAGTGATACAATTTTTGGAAAAAGAAGGGGAAGTTACCGAGACCCATCGTCGGTTTGCTGAACTATTGGAATATCTTTTGCCGCTGTATAAACGCGAAGGGAAATCCTATTTGACGATTGGGGTGGGTTGTACAGGTGGGCGGCATCGTTCGGTTTTTATTGCTAATAGTTTAGGAAAAGCGTTAAAAAAGAAAGATTTTGAAGTCACTATCACCCACCGGGATGTCCATCATTAAATATAAGCGGGCATCGAGGAGCCGAAGATGAGGATGTATTTTTACAGCCAAAAGCCTGATTTACACTACTAAAACTTAAATTGTTAACTCAGCAAGTTTAGCGCTAAGTTGATTGGCAAAATCCTCTGTTCAGTAGTTGATGTGTAGTAACTTTTTAGATATCGGACTTTTTGCATTTTTAATTGCTGCTTATGATCGAAACAAATAAAATCGGTGGGGTGATTGTTTCACACGGAAATTTAGCCATTGAACTACTGGCGGCAACGGAAATCGTGGTAGGAAAATTAAACCACATTGTGGCTGTTTCGATCGGTTGGAATGACGAAGTTGAAACAGCCAAACAACAAATTGCCAAAGCCATCAAAAAAGTTTCTGATGGGAATGGGGTTCTGCTTTTGACGGATATGTTCGGCGGCACACCTACCAATATTTCTGCAATGTTTATTGCGGAAAATGAAATTGAAATTGTGACTGGTGTAAATCTGCCGATGGTCATCAAACTTGCTTCCCAACAAAGTGAAATGTCGTTGAGCGAAATGGCCAAACAGGTTGTTGAACAGGGTAAAAATTCGATTTACCGAGCTAGTGATTTATTGATACCGAGAAAGGTCTTGAAATGATCGAATCAGAACTTAAAATCATTAACCATTTGGGTCTGCACGCTCGGGCCGCTGCTCAATTAGTTCGTTTGGCCGGGAAATTTAAGAGTAAAATAATTTTGATTCGTCGAGATAATTCAGTTTTTGCGGATGCCAAATCAATTTTAAGTGTTTTGACTTTAGCCGCCTCAAAGGGAACTAAGTTACAATTAAAGGTCGAAGGGATGGACGAAATTGAGGCTCAAAGCGCTATCGAAGAGTTATTTAATCAAGGATTTGGAGAAATTTGACTGGAATGGGAAATCTAAAAACGGAGTTAAGCGAAACTCAATTCAGTTTTATCAAAGAGCAAAAGATGTTTTTTACCGCGACTGCTCCGATTGCCGGCCGGATTAATTTGTCTCCCAAAGGAATAGACACTTTTCGGTGTCTGGACAATAAAACCGTAGGGTATCTGGATTTGACCGGGAGTGGGAATGAAACTTCTGCTCATATAAAAGAGAATGGCCGGATGACTGTGATGTTTTGCAGTTTTAGTGAAAAACCCTTGATTTTAAGGCTTTACGGGCAAGGCGAAGTGGTTAAATTAGGAAGTGAAAAATGGAATGATTTAATTCCAAATTTTATTCGAGACTTTGGCGAGCGGCAGATCATTCTTTTGCATATTGAATCAATCCAAACCTCCTGCGGTTTTGGCATTCCGATCTTTCAATTAATCGAAGAACGTAAAACTTTAATTGATTGGTCAGAAGGAAAGGATGAAGCAAAATTAAAACAATATTGGCGAACAAAAAATCTGCTCAGTATTGATGGGTTGCCGACAGATTTGTTATAAATTTAGACTTGTCTGTTATCATTTGATAAATTTATCCTGAATATTAGAAACTACATTTGAAATTATCATTAATAAATATGATTGACCGTGATTTTCCGGGGAAAAATAAAAAAATTGGAATTATTGGAATCCCCATCGGATTTGGTGCCAGCCAACGCGGGAGCGGGCTTGGGACCCGAACTATCCGGCAAGCAAATGCCCGAGGCATGAAACTTGAATCTCATATTGCAGAACTCGGCTATGAGGTACATGATTGGGAGGATTTGGAACTGCCACGGCCGATCGAGGGTTCAACCGAGCATCCTAAATATTTGAGTGAAATGCTCCAATCGGTGGAAAAAATTATTCCCGCCCTGAAAACTATCTTAGAGAATGATCAAATGCCGGTCATTTTGGGGGGAGACCATTCAATTGCTTTGCCTACATTTTCTGCAATCCAATCTTATTTTAGATCAAAAAGCGAAGAAATCGGGATTATTTGGTTTGATGCACATGCAGATATGAACACTCCTGAGACTTCGCCTTCCGGCAATTTACACGGAATGCCGTTAGCTCATTTGCTCGGGTACGGTTTGCCTGAACTCTGTAAGTTAGAAGGATTTGCCCCGAAAATTAATCCCAAATACATTGCCCATATCGGCGCTCGGGACTTAGACCTCGGCGAAAAGAAACTGATCAGAGAGTTAGGCATCAATTGTTGGACGATGCATGACATTGACCGTTACGGGATGAATTATTGCATTGAAAAAGCCATCGAAGTAGTCTCCCAAGCTCCAAATGGTTTTGCTGTGACTTTTGATGTAGATGCTCTCGACCCGTTGGATGCGCCTGGTTCCGGGACATTGGTAAGGGGCGGTTTTTCGTATCGGGAAGCACATCTGGCGCTTGAAAGAATAGCCGAAACGGGTAAAATGAGGTCTTTTGAGATTGTTGAGGTAAATCCGATGCTTGACCGCGATAATCGAACCTCTGAACTTGCGGTCGAATTGATTCTGTCGGTTCTGGGAAAACGAATTTTGTAAAATATAAATTGAATTGTGAAAGTAATTATTTGGGAAAAGTCGTTAGTATTTAATCAACTGAACAAGTTCCAACTTTTTAACTTCGCTGAATTCTTAGATTGTCAATTATGGATAAGATACGAGTTGGAGTAGTTTTTGGGGGACGTTCTGGCGAACACGAAGTTTCGATCCGTTCAGCAAAAACAGTTATTGAACAAATTAACAAAGACAAATATGAAGTGATTCCGATCGCCATCACTCGCGAAGGAAACTGGCTCAATCCGGTTGAATCATTGGGGCTTTTACCGGCCACCACCCAGAATTTGTTAATTAGTGAAATTGGCAATTATCCGCGCAATGCCATCGCCCTAATCGGTGACACCAGATATCAGGGGTTAACAAAACTTGAGGCCCTACTCGGAGAAGAACGCACGACCCGGCTAGATGTCGTGTTTCCGGTTTTACATGGAACTTACGGCGAGGACGGCACTATCCAGGGACTTTTTGAGATGGCTGGAATTCCTTATGTTGGGTGCGGCGTTTTATCCTCAACGTGCGGAATGGATAAAGTTGTGATGAAGGTTTTGTTTCGGGATGCCGGGCTCCCAATGTGTAAATATGTCTGGTTTTTACGCAGTGAATGGGAAAAAGCCCCAGATACAGTAGTCGAGCAAATTAAGACTAAATTAGGGTTTCCTTGTTTTATCAAACCGGCAAATTTAGGTTCTTCAGTCGGAGTCACAATGGCCGCAGATGAGATTTCGCTCCGCCGGGGCATAGAATTGGCCTCGGAATATGATCGTAAAATCATTGTTGAAGAGGGGTTGAATATGCGCGAGATCGAATGTGCTGTTTTAGGAAATGATGAACCGCGGGCTAGTTTACCAGGCGAATACATAATTAAAGATGAAACAAAAGCGTTTCTTGATTACACCGAAAAATATGCCGGCACCGGAAATAATGAATTTATTGTGCCCTCCTTGGTTTCCGAAGAACTTTCTAAAAAAATTCAAATGATGGCAATTCAAGCCTTTAAAGCGGTGGACGGGTCGGGTTTAGCGAGAGTTGATTTTTTCTTAAGAAACGATACCGGGGCGCTTTTAGTTAATGAAATAAACACTTTACCGGGCCTGACCGATGCTTCCGGATACCCCAAAATGTGGGCCGGCAGCCATTTAGAATTTTCTCAGGTAATTGATAATTTGATTACCTTAGCTTTTGAGAGGTTTGAGGACAAATCTCGAAACAAAACTAACTGTTAATCGTTTGAATTAATGAATATCAAACTGTGTCGCATATAAAAATCAGCAATATTAAAGGAATAAATATGTCAGTTGCAAAAGTTGTAGAAATTATTTCATCCTCAAAAGTGAGTTTTGACGATGCGGTAAACACCGGGATTGAACGGGCTAGTAAAACTTTGGCTAATGTCAAAAGTGCCTGGGTCAAAGATCAAAAAGTATCGGTTGAAAACGGCAAAGTTTCAGAATATAGAGTAACTTTGAAGGTGACTTTTATTTTAGAAGACTGAGTCCGGCAATCTAATTTAATATTAGTTTGGAAAGGTTTGTAAAGAACCCCATTTTTTATTTTTTAGGTGCGTGATAACCTTTGCGGGTTCTTATTTTTAAGTTTGGTTTATCTACCTGGAGATCAATCTCTCGCCATTTTCCGTCTTTGTCTATATTGACTGGTTGATACCCAAGGGTGTATTGGGTTCCGAGTTCTTCAACAATAGTTTTGAAGGCTTCGCGCAGGGCAGTCCCGCCGGGTGCAGCAACGAACTTTCCACCAGATTTTTCAGCATAATTTTTTAAAGCCCCCTGATATTGGATTCTGTCTCGCCTATTTTCTTCAGGG
>JANOEF010000262.1:0-12802 GCA_031413075.1 Acidobacteriota bacterium
GTGCAAATCAATTCGATAAAATCCAACCCCGACTGAATCGTTAAATTGTTCGGCCAGGATCTGTTCCGGTCTGCATTTGGCCGACACATGCTGTTCTAAAATCGTAAATTCCGCCCTGATCCGCCGCGATTCACGGATATACGGCATTTTCGCCAAACCATCCTTGGTGCCAACCACCTCGGGACGAATTTTCAAGCCCCCAAAACCCAGCTCAGTTTGCAGAAAATATAAAAACGAAAGACTTTGCTGTTTAGCGTCTGCAATCATTTCCTCTTTCGACCTGAGATTTGAGACTTGAGACTTGAGACTGATCAAATCTCCTAAATAATCAATTTGCGGATAATTGACGAGCGTCAGGTCAGAATCAAAGGCTCCGTCAACAAAATTTTCTTTATGCAAAATTCGCCGATAGGTCCAGAGTCCGGCAAACGCTTGATTCGGTTCATTGTTTGGACGAAAATTGTAATGCACGGGTTCAAGTGTCCGTGGACTCAAGCCCGTCAAACTCAATAATTGACCCGACCAGGCCGGCGCCAGATCCGGTTCAAAATTTCGCCAAAATTGATAGTTTTTCGGCTTTTCGATCGTCCAATCCTGCCCGGCGTGATAGGACATCGCAAAACACATCGAAAATGCCTGGAGGTTTCCTGCATCCGCGATTTCTCCGGCACTTGGCTCACCGGTTTGACGCTGACTTTCGGAGCCTGTCACAAATTCGGTTTGGGTCAGGGGCAAGAGTTCACCAAGCTCGCTTGCATCCACAAAATACCTGGCTGAAACGGAAATTTCTTCATCTTTTAATTTGTCAAAGAGCGTTACAGTTTGGATTTTATCCCCATCAGTTTCAGCCGAAACCGGTGTCGTCTCGGTTAAAATTTGGAGATTGCCCTTCGCCTCATATTCGCCCAAAAGTTCCTGTAAGACAGCTAAAAAAACTTTCGGTTCAGCACATAATGGCGAAACCCAGCCGTTCCCGGGGTTCAAAAACGGATTCGCTTTTGCTTCAGAGGTCAAAGGATAGTTTTTTCGATAAAATGCGCGAACCTTTTCCCTAAATTGCCGGTAGCTTCGGGTGCAGCCGAAATTTTCGATCCAGCCATGTTCGTCCGGCGGCGTTGCTTGCGACGTAAGTTGTCCGCCGATCCAATCGGATTCTTCGGTTAAAATTACGTTCAAACCGGCTTCGCAGGCGGCCCGGGCGCAGGCACAACCGCCAACTCCGCCACCGACGATCAAAATGTCTGTCCTGAGTTCTCTCATCAATCAATAATCTTCGAGAATCACTAAAGCGGTTTCCCCGCCGCCCTGCGTAACATTGACCAGCGATTGCGAGGACAAACGGACTAAACCGCCCTCAACTTTTCCGTGAAAAACAAACGGATCAAAATCAACTAACAGTTCCTGCATTGAAACGGATTCAAAAAGCGTCGGAATCTGTATTTTGCCCACCGCCGCCCGCTCCTGAACGATAAATGAATGCCGCAACGCATCGCCGAGAGCCGATTCCCATTCGCTTTCGGTTGCTTCCCAGCCAAGTGTAATTCCTTTGCCGCCGTAATCATCATTCGGTTTAAGCAAAAATCGCTCCCGATGACGCCGTAAAAACTCCAACAATTCAATCTCGCGATTCTCAAAATTCGTCCGGGAATCCCGCAAATGCCGGGTCCAGGGGATGTGTAGCCGAATAATTCCGAGTTGGTCCGGGGTAAAAAGATGAGCGTAACGCTCGTCACTCAAAACCGCAAAGCCGGCTTTTTTATGCGCAATTTTGGTGCGAAAGGAGTTAGCCATACAGACCTTGCCATCCGCGTAAGCCCGAACTAACGGATGTGTCTCGTCGAACTTTTCCAAAAACTCGTGAATCACCACCCGTTTGTAAAAAATATCAATTTCAAAATCGCCGACTCGCAATGCCCGTCCGTCATATTCAAGTTCGTGCGGATCAACAATAACTGTCGGATGACCTTCGGACTCAAAATATTTTTGCAGGATCAGAAACTCGGAAACGGTTGAAACGTCTTTCCAATCAACGATCGCGATTCCCGGCTTTTCCTTTTTTCCACCAAATTCACGATAAGCCTGAACCAGAGCTGAAAGCATCTGGACGTGCGGTTGGGCTTCCAATGCGGCTTTTGAGCTAAAAACTCCTGCACCCTCGGAAGCATTTCGACAACTTTTTCAAGCTGCAGCTGGTCGGCAATACCCGCCGGACTTTCGCCATTAAATTCTAAAAACTTGAAATCATCTCCGTTCCAATAGGCATCAATCCGATTAGAAACGCAGAGCCGTTGATAACCCGGCTCGATCCGTGCCATTCGCTCCTCTTTGTCGGTCAAATCAAACTCTGCCAAAAGTGTCTCATCTTTTAGGGCAACGGTGACTAAATGCTCAAATGTCCGGGTTAAAACTTCCGAGGCCTGGACGATTTTTTGATAATGCGAACGGGCCAAAAAATGCGGACGTAAAAAGGAACAGACCGGCCGGTCATCGTGCAAAATCCCTAAACTTTGTTCAGTTTTAAATTTTCGCAAGAATGCCGCCGAATTGGTCAGAGAATCCTGACAAATTTCGTAGTCTAATTTTTTGACTTCGGCCGTCAGTTTTTCGCTCATATTTGCACCTCCCAAAATGCTCTTTTTTACCTTAAACATTTTTGGGAGCGGCGACAACCACAACTCTGGCGTCTGCCGGTAAATTTTCGAGTTCGGTGTTGGCGAGGGCAATTGCCTGGTCTAATTCTGCCAATCCCGAGAGATTAATAATTCTGGTGCCGAACAAAAGATGAAGATCAGGCAAACTGCGCCCGGCATCGCCGAAATCGGTCAGTTTATTGATCACCACTTCTAAGTTTTTGATAGTTTCCGAAACCTCGGTTTCAATCACTTCGGCAGCTTGTCTTTGTAAGAGGATGACCCCGGTTTTATCCGTAACCCTAACTAATTGATTAGTCTGCGCAAAAAGCCCAAAAAAAGTTTTGGTTTGCTTTTGAGCCGAAAAGACATATAAGGCAGATGTTTCGCCCGCCAACTTGACCTTTTCCGCCTCAACCTGCATTGAACGGGCCGCCGATTTTCGGCATTCGTCAACTCCCTGGATTTTTTGGGTGTTTTCGTCTTTTTTAAGTTCCGTAGTCCCGAAAGCCGTGGCCCGGACGAGATTTCGACGGGTGTCAACTTCGATTTGGACTTCCACACTTTCGGGAACTGCACCAATCTTACAAACAGCTTCGACTGCTTCGCGCCTGACCTGGAGAATCTGTTCCGGCGACGGATCAACGATATTTCGCTCAACCGTATCACGCACCATGGCAAGCGCGACTCCGATGGTAGAAATAACTTCCGCCTTTTTTGCTAACCTCGCGGGCAGTTTCATTAGTTCGCCGGTGAACAAAACTAACGATGCCGAACCGCCGCCCCCGCCGACTAATTCAACCGTGTTTCGATCCAGAGAGTATTCGACAATCAGTTCGTCAATTTGTTTTTGCACTTTCCGACACGAAATCTCGAGAACTTCTTTAGCAGTTTCTTCGATTGATTTTCCGATTTTGTCCGCCAAAGGTTTGAAAGCAAGTTTAGCGGCTTCGGCATTTCCGAAAGCAAAGGCGTCCGACGGAATTATCCCCAAAAGATTGGCGGCACAGGTTGGAGTTAAACTATATCTTTCGCCATTCTCGCATTCGATAGCGGTGTAGTCATCCGCGTCCTTTGCGGTTGGGCGAAGATGGATAAGTTTTGCATTGACAAAGATTTCGGGATTTTGGAAGCAAGCATAATGAAGCCCGGCGATATGTGCCGAACGCGAGCCGATATCAATGATCTTCCGACTCGATTCACGAATCATTGAACCGCCCGCAATCGCTAAAGTTCGGACATCCAAGGTATTTAGATAGGTTCGATGTCCGCCGACTCGCGCCGCTTTGGTTTGGGGCTGACCGTCTCTGATTACCGAAATATCTGCACTTGTCCCGCCGACTTCGATAAAAATCCCGTCCGAAACTCTTTCGTGCATGAGCGCGCCCGCTATTCCCGCCGCCGGCCCCGAGAGCATTGTCATGATCGGACGCCGGTGAACTTCTTCGACCGACATCACGCCGCCGTCGGAACGCATGATCATCAGCGGGGCTTTGATTCCCGCTCGTTTGACGCACTCATCGGTCATGGTGGCGGTGTGAATCATTTTCGGCAAAATAGCCCCGTTGATAACTGCGGTTCGGGTGCGGGTGCGCAGTCCGTAAAGCTGTGAAACTTCGTGTCCGCTGGTCGCAAAAAGTCCTTGTTCTCGTGCCAGTTGCGAGATATTTACTTCGTTTTCGATGTGGTCAACCCCGAAAGCTTCGGAGGCAATAACAACTTCAACCCCCTGCTGCTTAAACTCTGAGATTTTTTCCGAAAATCTCTGCGTCTTCGCGTCTCTGTGGTAAAAAAAATGAAATTCGGGTTTGAGAAAACGATTCGGCGCAAGTTCAATCGTCGGAACTCTGGTGTCAATTTTTGCTTTAATTCCCTCAAGTCCTTTTCCAAGCCCAATTATTCCAACACTTGCCACATCACCTTCGAGCAAAGCATTAGTCGCTTGGGTCGTCGAGTGGGCAATAAAAATCACATCATCCGGAGAGATTTCGAGTTCAGACAGCGCCCGTTCAATCGCATTGATAATCCCCAGCGCCACGCCTTCTTTCGCATTGTGCGTGGTCGGAACTTTCAGTTGCGAAATCACTTCCCGGGTGGCGTGGTCAACCACCACCACATCGGTGAAGGTCCCGCCAACGTCAATGCCAACTCTGACTTGGCGATTTTGGATTTCGGCTTTTGGATTTTGGTTTTTTTTATCCTTCACAATTCAATTGTTTGGAGTCCGGCCTGCAGGCTGTTTTGCGCTAAAAGTAAAACAGCCTAAAGCCTGGACTCCAAGCTTTTTCATCTGACAATTCCACTTCCCAACTCAAACAAATTAGGAATCGAAACGGGCAACTTACCTTGAAATTTCACTTCGCCGAAAAGGGTTTTAGTTGCCGCAAACTGTGCCACGTCTTCAATTGCATAAGTCACGGCATATGTTTTAGCCTCAGGAAATTGCCGGATTAAATAGGGCGAACCGAAGGCGATGACGGCGACGTGACGATCTAAACTTATGGCTTTTTGGACAAAATTCGTTTGCATGTCGGGTAGTCGGACTGTTCCTTTTTCGGCGGCTCGTTTGACAAAAACGGCTAAGATGATGTTTTCAAAACCTTGTGCGTCAGCCAAAACTTTGTCGTAGTCGGGCTGAGTCGAGCGCGGGTCGAGTTTGACGATTTTGGCGTTTGGCACTCGTTTTTGAACTTCGGGGATCAAGGTTTGCCCTTCAACCGGATCATCATCGGCGGCGACCACGACGAAAATCGTCTTTTTGGCAGTTTCGGCGTTGATCGGCAAAAAATCTTTGTCGTTGCGTAAAAGCGTGATGGATCTTTCGGCGATCGTGTTGGCTTCACGAACATTTTCAGGCTTTTCGATGATGGCATTGACCCTCGATAAGTCCACGAAACGATTTTCGGCTAAACCTAACTTATATTTGGCTTTCAGCAAACGGCGAACTGATTCGTTGATGCGTTCTTCGGTGATTTCGCCTTTTTTGACTGCCGTTTCAATGGTGTCAATCGCCACTTTTGAACTGTTCGGAATGAGGATCACGTCCGCACCCGCCATGACGGCCATTACGGCGGAGCGTTCATCAGAATAGGTTTTTTTGATGGCGCCCATTTCCATCGCATCAGTCGTGATAATCCCGTCAAACTTCAAATCTTTGCGTAAAATATCAGTTGAAACTTTCGAATTAAGGGTCGAAGGAATTTCGTCGCCAGTGATGCGCGGCAAGGCCACATGAGCCGTCATGACCGAATCAACGCCGGCTTCGATCGCCATTTTGAACGGGACCAACTCAACCGCATCAAGCCTTTGGCGATCAATCGGAACTACCGAAAGTCCGATATGCGAATCGGTCGCCGTGTCGCCATGACCGGGAAAATGTTTGAGTGTGGCGAGACAGTTCCCTTCTTTAACCCCTTTGACCAGAGCCGAACCAAATTCGCCGACCTTTTGCGGATCCGCTCCGTATGAACGAATGTTAATAACGGGATTATCGGGGTTGTTGTTGATGTCCACGACTGGCGCAAAGAGCCAATTGACACCGATTGCCCGCATTTCTTCGCAGACAATTTTGCCCTGGCGGTAAGCGGCGGAAACATCGCCCGTTGCGCCTAAACCCATCGCAGTTGTAAAAGGCGTGCCGGTGCGTTGCCCCATCCGCAATCCTCGCTCGTAATCGGCGGCGATCAGCAAGGGCAATTTCGACATTTTTTGCATTTCATTGGTCACACTCGCGATCGCATTTGCTTCGCCCCGGTACACCGTAAAACCACCGATTTTGTTTTCTAAAATCTCGCGACGGTATTCGGCAAATTTTTCGCCGTTGACGTTGGCAAACTCGCCCGACATCCGAAAATTTATCATCTGTCCGATCTTTTCGCGCAGAGTTAATGATTTCAGGGTTTTCTCAACCCATTTTTCCGCTTTTTTATCCGGCTTTTGGGCGAAAATAAATTGACTGAAAAGAGTTAAAATGATGGCTAAAGAAATTATTTTTTTCATACTGCAAATTATACCAAAAGAAAAATTTTTCCGGCGAAACACGCAAAATCGGGGGCCATTAAAAGTGTGACTCAGCTTGAGAAAAGCGGGCGTAGAACCACCCTTCCCGACTTGCCAATTTCTTTTACTTGAGTGGTCAATCTTCAGCTTGAACTCAAGTATAAAGAGGCAAAAGACCAGCTCACACAAATGACAGGTGAGGAAGGGCGGCTTTGCCCCCGCTTAAGTCAGGCAACACTCAACTCTCACAAGAATTACTTATTTTTCGCCTGAAAAGTCGCACTTTTAATTACACCTCGGAAAATCCGCCAAGCTCTTCTTTGCTTTTTCGTGCGCTTTCGCGTATTTCGATGGCAACATCTTAATTCCCGGAAGTTCCCAAAATATCAATCTTTTCTGCCCCTTTGCTCGCATCTCGGCCCGAAATCACCACATTTTTATCGCTGCAGCGCATATCGGTAAAGCGGGCGGAATTCATCGGAAGTTGTTGAGCCGATGCGCCTTCGCCGCGAATTAGGATGGTTTGCAGCCATTCCGCGCCGGTAATTTCAGCTTTGGTCGGCTGGACAGGTTTGCCTTCATTGCCGAATTGGTCAATCGCGTTGACCCGCTTGAACTGGCGCGGCAGTCCGGCGACAAAACCTTCGGCCTCAAATTCGGTTTGGAAAGTTTTCGTTTTGCCGTCGGAAATGATGAGACGCAGTTTTTTCGGTCCCGCCACTAAAATCGCCATTTGGACGGTTTCGCCCGGATAAAAATAGAATTCTTTTTTGGCGGGTGCGGCGTTCCAGGTTTTGGTGCGCCAAAACGGGCGAAAGGCATTGCGTTTTTCGCTCTTTTTACCCGATTCATCAACCGTAAACTCCCAACTCAGCCCCGCATCAACTTCAAATTTTCCGCCGGCGTTGCCGCCCATATAGACAGAAAAATTGTCGAGATATTGGTTTTTGTCTTGGCGCTTGCGGTCTTCGTCAAATTTCGGCGTTCCGAGTTTGACCAAACCGCCGATTCCCGTCCACAAATCGTAGCTTGAAACGGCCTTGCGGTAATAGGCGCCGTTGAAACACGGCGAACTTGAAAGCGGCGTCACCTCTTTGTTATCAATCCCGCTGAGGCGAATTTCCTCGCCTGTTTTGATGTTTTCAATCAACCATTTGCGTCCTTCGCCATTGCCGGAAATGACGAAAGAATTTGCGGGATCAGCAATTTGCACAACGCCGGGGTCACTCTTTTTCTGAATGAAAACCGCATCCGCGCGGTCGCGAATTTCTTCAACTTTTCCGTTTGTTACCAAAATATCGACACCTGTTTCGTTGGGCGGCGTTTTGGCGTAAAAATCGGGCGTGTAATAAATCACAAAATTTGCGCTGCGGGCAGCGTTTTTTCCGTTTAAATAGAGGGTTTGATTATTCGCAGTTTGAATCATTCCAAATCCGGGATAAAAATACGGGTCGCTCGAAGCCGGGATCTTTCCGTCTAAACTGAGCGAATCTCCAACTTTCAAATTTGCCAGAATCCAGCGTCGTCCGGCGCCGTTTCCGCTGATGACAAAACCGTCTTTTCCAACTTTTAAGACGCCGGGGTCGGGCTTGTTTTCAATAAAAACGGCTCCGGCCCGGTCACGGATTTCGACAACTTTGTTTTCAACTACATAAACATCAATTCCTGCATTACTGGTTGGTTTTTGAAGGTAATACCCGGTTGAGTAAATCCATAATTCGTCATTTCCGCGAAAACCGTCCGTTCCGGCGATCTTGTAAGTCTGCCCGTTTTGGGCGGTCAAAGTTTTGCTTTGGGCAAAGGTCAAAATCGGGAGCAAGATGATGAATAATAAAACTAATTTACGCATATTTTTGTAAATTTTATTTAACACCTAGGAACATAGATTTCACATAGGTTTCACATAGATATTTTTCTGCTTTTTTTTCTTTGTGTGCTATGTGTTTCCTATGTTCCTAGGTGTTTAAGTGCTTTACCGCAAAAACAATAAAGCCGAAATTATCAAGCCGACAATGCACACCAGAACTATTGGAATTATCGTATCTTTGGTCAATTCTTCGACTCGGACACCGGTAAAATTGGCAATCCAGACATTGTGCGTATTGGTCGGGTCACAAACATTTTGAACCTGGACGACACACATAATTGCGGCCAGCAAAGCAATGGCGGGCAAAACACCGATGCCGAACATGATCGTAAAAAGTCCGATCCCGATCCCAAAAATATTGAGCGGTCCGCGATACAGCGCCAGCGGCGAAAGCAGTCCAAAAAACGCCACATAGAAAATGGGCGACTCAAAAGGTAAGGCGCGGATCAACGGTTCGAGTGACGTTTTGATGACGGGTAAATTGAGCGCATTCAACAACATTCCGATTCCCATCATCAAAATTGCGGCCGGTGCGCCGTCTTCGATTCCTTTGATGGCCGAAGCCGTTAAAGTTTTTATCGAACTGCGCCAATCAACCAACAAAACCGCGAACAATGAACCGATGATAAACGCGGCGATGAAATCAAGTTTTAGTCCGAAATAGTTGAAACCGAAAAATAAAACCAACGGCACAAACGGAGTCAACAAAGCAATCAGCGGAACTCGTTTGGTGCGTTTCAGCAAATCTTCGGTTGAAACCGCCGACATCAGCAAAACTTCGCCGGAGCGTTTGGCGGAGATAACGGCGTAAATCACGACCATCACAACCATCAATCCCAATAAAATAAAGGCGAAGGTTGAAACCTGAGTTGGCAGAATTTCATTATCTTTCAAGCCCAGCAGTTGCCGGTAAAGTGTAAAAAGTATCGGATTGAAAATAAAGCCGGTCGCAAAAGCCAGCAAAAAGAGAGTCCCTGCCAATTTGCGCGGAATTCCCAGGCTCATCATGATCGGCAAAACCAATGAACCAACCGTAATGATGGCGCCGAGTCCTTGCAAGGTAGTGAACAAAACCGCCGTCACGATCATCAGGCCAAACGCCACCATCAACGGTTTGTCTCCGCCAAATTCGGCCGCCCGTTTGATAATTTCTTCGGCAATTCCCGTCTGAATCATCACTCTGCCCATCATTGCACCCGCAAAAACGGCGACATAAACTGCCGAGAGTTTAACCGAACCTTGGGCGATAATGGTGTTGAGAATTTCGACCGGAGAAAGTTGGGCGAGTGCGGCAATCAAAATCGCCATCGCAGGCAAAGAAAGAAGCGCCGGAACTTTGCGCGTAAACATCAGCGCGGCGAAGATTGCAAAAATTATGAGTAAGCCGATTGGAATCATTTGCAGTAGTTAGCGGCTAGTGGTTGGTGGTCAGAGAAAGGAGAAAAACTCTGTCCACTGACCACTAGCCACTGACCACTGAATTTAGAATGTGTAACGAGCCACGAGTTGAATGTTTCGCGGCGTGTTACCTTGAGTTCTGATTTGTCCAAACCCGGTCAAATTGGCATTTGGCACACCCGAACCGACAGATGAAACAGGCGTTCCTAAAACTACCCAGTTAAACGCATTCAAAAATTCAGCGCGGAATTGGAGTTTTTGTTTGCCCTCCGCCCAATACCAACTCTTGAGAACTGAAAGATTCAAACTCTTAAAATTGTCACGTCGAACATCATTAAAAGTTCTGGCGCCTGTGCCAAGCACAAAATCAGCCGGCGTTTGAAACAACGAAGTGTTAAACCAAACTCCGCCGTTGCGAACGGCTTCGCGGGCATCGGCAACTGATGGAATCGGGTCGCCTTCCAGTCTGTTCGGACGATACGAGGCGTTACCGAGCCCAACTGTAAAGGCCGGAACGGTAATTGCAATCGGAGTTCCGGTTTGCCACGAATAGGTTCCTGAGGTTTGCCAACCACCGAGAACTGCATTGGCTAGCCCGCCCCAATTTTTACCGATCCATTTCTTTTGGCCAAATGGAAGTTCGTAAGTCCAACTCGCTACAAAGCGATGCGGCACATCGAAAGTCGCGTAAGACTTCTCTTTTTTGAAGTCATAAATATTGGCAATTGCGGTCGCATCCAGAAAGGCTGCACCGTTTCCGACGCCGCCCGTATCCAGCGATTTAGACCAGGTATAGTTGACAGTCGCGGAAAGTCCATTGGTAAACCGCCGCTGCAGGTTAATTTGCTTTGAGTGGTAATTACTTTCGCCCCAGTGCGGACGGAAAAGCTGAACGCTGGTGTTTTGCGGATACGGCCGCAAGAGAGCTAAGCGGGTGACATTGGCAGCGTTCAAAGCTGAACCTGCCACATTTAATTGTCCGGTAAAAGGATTCGGGACGGTCTGATTAAAGAATGCCGAAATCGAAGGACAAGCGATGGTCAAAGCCAGGGTCGTGGTGGTGGTTCCGCAACTGTTGGCCGTTGTCAGACTTGTTCTGGCGGCATCGATCATCGAAGGCGGAAGCTGATTTAATTCAGCCGCTTGGATTGGCAAATGGATGCCGCGACCGCCGACATAACCAATGTCCATCACCGTATTTTTTAACAATTCGCGTTGGAAAACCAAATTCCATTGCTGGCTGTATGGAGCATCTCTGACGGGTTCAACCGCGAAAACCTGTTGCCCGAGCCGGGTTCGGTTGCCTAAACTCGTTCCGGGCGTGGGCCCCAGAGCAGTTGTTCCGCCGACCGGAAAAGGATCAGATAAAAACGTCGTAATTTGTCCGGTCGAGGTCAGCAAGACCTGCCCGGTTTGACTTGACTGAGCCAGGCTGGTCGAGAAATTTGTCCCTTGGACGGTTGTTCCTTCGAGCGATAACGGAACGTAAAACAAACCGTACCCGCCGCGCACCGTCATTTTATCCGACAGGCTGTAAGCAAATCCGAAGCGCGGCGCAAAACGATTTTTGGTAGTTCGGCTTTGCGGGCCGTCAACAAACGAAAGCAGCCCTTTTGTGCCGCTGCTGCCCAATGCAGGATTCAAATTTCGTGAAATCGGGTCATAAATGATACCAGCCGTATAGACCGGTTGAACCGGTGCATTGCCGACTAAATCGAAGTTGGTAACTAAACCGTGTGTTTCCTCTGTTCCCGTTTCATAATCCCAACGGACACCTAAGTTTAAGACTAATTTCCGTGAAACCCGCCAATCGTTTTGAAAATATCCGGCGTAATAGTGATGGAAAATAGTGGCGGCGGTGACGGCTTCCTGTGAACCGGAAGTCGGCAAGCCGAGGAAAAATGAAGCCAAAGACGAACCCGAATCCGGAACATTGGTCGGTGCGACGGAAGCAACCGGACCGCGAGTCCAATTGCGGTTAAACCCGAAATTACCCGTCGGGAAGAAGAATTGGAATGGATAAAACCGATAAATTCGGAATTCACCGCCAAATTTCATCGTGTGATTTCCTAAAACAAGTGCCATTCCATTAGCAAAAGTATGTGTATCACGCGGCTGATTGTTACCTGCACCGCCAATTTGACCGCCGGTCACTTCCCCTGCCGGAGTTGCACCTGCCGAACCGCCGCCGATCAAAAAGTCAGGGAATTTCAGGGCGGAAGCACGAGTGTTGAGATAGCTTGGCAAACCTAACGAAGTCGGGTCAAAACCGAGGCTTTCGGGAACCTGATTGGCCCGCGCCCGTGTATAGCCGTACCGGAAATTGCTGACTAAATTGTTGGTCAAGGCGTAGGTATCATTTAACGTGAAGTTGGCAAAAGTGTCGCGCACTGTGCGGACATTGGCCGCCGGCGAACCGCCAAAATAATTAGGTTCGGAGGTGAAACGGCGTTCCCAGCTGTATCGTCCGAAAACGCTGTGTTTATCCGAAAAAGTATGGTCAAGTCGTCCGGCAAATATTTCGCGGTTAAAGATCGCAACTCCGAATTAACATAGTTATTGGTTAATCCCGCAACATTTGGGCTCGGCAAAAACTTCATCACGGCCAAGGCTACCGGGTCAAGACAAGCCGTGGTTCGATTCAAGTTGCTGCAAGCCGGCAAAGTGCTTAAATTATTTCCGGTAATGGCGGGGCGGCCTTGCACCGTAGTGTTGGTCACGACGCCAGTCGCAATATTAGTAACACTTTGAGTCGATGTTCATAATTGGTCGTTTCATAGGTTTCCTGTAATTTACTATTTTTATGTAGTATCTTTTCTGCCTCTCTTTCATGTCTTTGGTATCCAACTATTTGAAATTCTCCTGTCGGAAAAATCCAATAACCATATGGAGGAATATCTGGTAAATC